>CAYGZN010000053.1:0-12274 GCA_964354355.1 uncultured Burkholderiaceae bacterium
TGCGCTCGCTGCAGCGCCGGCTGGGGCTGTCGTACATCTTCATCGCGCACGACCTGGCCGTCGTGAAGCACATCGCCACGCGGGTCGCGGTGATGTACCTGGGCCGGATCGTGGAGCTGGCCGACAAGCGCGCGCTGTTCTCGCAGCCCAGGCACCCCTACACCCAGGCGCTGCTGTCGGCGATTCCGGTGCCGCAGCCGGGCGTGGCGCGAGAGCGTATCCTGCTTCAGGGCGACGTGCCCAACCCGGTCGACCCGCCGTCGGGCTGCCGGTTCCGCACGCGATGTCCGCACGTGCAGCCGCGCTGCGCACAGGCGACGCCCGCGCTGGACGTGGCCGGCGACGGCCACGCGGTGGCCTGCCATTTCTGGCGCGAGCTGCCGCGCCCGCCGGGGCTGGCGTCCGACGTCGCATCGCTGCCCGATGCCCGATTGCTGCGGCTGCAGGCCGCGTTCCGTGTCACCTGAGGAGAACCTTCGAATGACGACATCCTGGATTCGCCGCGCCGGCATCGTGCTGGCCCTGGCCGCAGCCGCGCACACGGCGCCGGCGCTCGCGCAGACGCTGCGCGTGGGCCTGGCCGAAGACCCCGACGTGCTCGACCCGACGCTGGCGCGCACCTTCGTCGGGCGCATCGTGTTCTCGGCGCTGTGCGACAAGCTGTTCGACATCGACGAGAAGCTGAACATCGTGGGCCAGCTGGCCACGTCCTGGCAGTGGTCGCCCGACAACAAGGCGCTGACGGTCAAGCTGCGCGACGGCGTGACCTTCCACGACGGCGAGAAGCTCGACGCCGCCGCGGTCAAGTACAGCCTGGAGCGGCACAAGACGATGGCCGGCTCGAACCGGCGCGGCGAGCTGGCCCCGGTCAGCTCGGTCGAGGTCGTCGATGCGTCGACGGTGCGCATCAACCTGTCGGCGCCGTTCTCGCCGCTGCTGGCCCAGCTGGCCGACCGCGCCGGCATGATCGTGTCGCCGAAGGCCGCCACCGAGGCGGGCGACAAGTTCGGCGCCAAACCGGTGTGTTCCGGTCCGTTCCGCTTCGTGGAGCGCGTCGCGCAGGACCGCATCGTGCTGGAGCGCTATCCCAACTACTGGGACAAGGGCCAGGTCCACTTCGAGCGGATCGTCTACCTGCCGATCGTCGACGCCACCGTTCGGCTGGCCAACCTGCGCTCGGGGCAGCTCGACTTCGTCGAGCGGGTCGCGTCGTCGGACATCGCGTCGCTCAAGACCGATGCGCGCTTCAAGGTCGCGCGCATCACCGAGATCGGCTACCAGGGCATCACGATCAACACCGGCAAGAGCGAGCAGGCGCAGAAGAATCCGCTGGGCCGCGACGCCCGGGTGCGCGAGGCGTTCGAGCTGGCGCTCGATCGCGACGGCATCGTGCAGGTCGTGATGGACGGCGAGGCCACGCCCGGCAACCAGTGGGTCGCACCGGGCAGCACCTTCTATTCGAAGAACGTGCCGCTGCCCAAGCGCGACGTGGCCCGGGCGCGCGCGCTGCTCAAGGAGGCGGGCGTGCCCAACCCCGTCGTCACGCTGATGACCCCGACGACCTCGGACGCGCAGAAGATCGCGCAGGTGGTCCAGGCGATGGTCAAGGAGGCCGGCTTCGACGTGAAGATCCAGTCGACCGAGTTCGCGACCTCGCTGAACCTGGCCGACAAGGGCGAGTTCGATGCCTACGTATTGGCCTGGAGCGGCCGCGCCGACCCGGACGGCAACCTGTTCAGCTTCTACGGCTGCAAGCAGCCGCTGAACTATTCGGGTTACTGCCGGCCCGAGACCGACGAGCTGCTGAACCGCTCGCGGGCCGCTGCCACGGTCGCCGAGCGCCAGAAGGTGTACGAGCAGATCGCCGGATCGGTGCTCAAGGAGCGGCCGATCGTCTACCTGTACCACCGCAACTGGCTGTGGGCCCACACCGCGAAGCTCTCGGGGCTGCGCACGGTGCCCGACGGGCTCGTGCGGGTGCAGGGCCTGAAGATGAACTGAACGCGGCCCGGCGCGGCGCCCCGACGGCATGCTCGAGTACCTGGTCCGGCGCCTGGCGGCGATCGTCCCGACGCTTTTCTTCGTGTCGGTGCTGATCTTCGGCCTGCAGCAGCTGCTGCCGGGCGATCCGGCCATCATCCTGGCCGGCGAGGACCGCGACCCCAGCGTGGTCGAGCACCTGCGCAAGCGGATGCACCTGGACGAGCCGCTGCCGATGCGCTACCTGTACTGGATCGGCGGCGTTCTCCAGGGCGACCTGGGCGAGTCGGTGCGCATCCAGAAGCCGGTGCTCGAGCTGATCCTGCAGAAGCTGCCGGTCACGATCGAGCTGGCGGCGATCGCGATCGTGATCGCGCTGTCGATCGGCATCACGGCCGGAATCGTCTCCGCGGTGGCCAAGGACTCGGTGTGGGATTACGCGGCCAACGTGGTCGCGCTCTGGGGCCTGTCCACGCCCAACTTCTGGCTGGGCATCCTGATGATCCTGCTGTTCTCGGTCACGCTGGGCTGGCTGCCCGCCTCCGGGTACGTCAGCCCGTCGGAGGACCTCCGGGGCAATCTGGCGGCGATGATCATGCCGGCCTTCGTGCTGGGCAACGCGATCGCCGCGGTGCTGATGCGCCACACGCGCAGCGCGATGCTCCAGGTGCTGAACTCCGACTACGTGCGCACCGCGCGTGCCAAGGGGCTCGACGAGCGGGTCGTGGTGCTGCGCCACGCGCTGCGCAACGCACTGGTGCCGATCGTCACGCTGGGCGCGCTCGAGTTCGGCACGCTGCTCTCGGGTGCGGTGCTGACCGAGCAGGTGTTCTCGATCCCCGGCTTCGGCAAGCTGATCGTCGACGCCGTGTTCAACCGCGACTATGCGGTCGTGCAGGGTGTGGTGCTGTTCACCGCCACCGCCTACATCGTGCTGAACCTGCTCGCCGACCTGGCCTACTTCGTCGTCAACCCGAGGCTGAGGAAATGAGCGAGGCGCCGCCCGAGCGTGTGTCCACCGGCGAGGCGCCGCCCGAGCGTGTGTCCACCGGCGAGGCCGCGATGTCCCCGGGCAGGCGCGCGCTGCGGCGCCTGATGCGCCGGCGCGGCGCGATGCTCGGGGCAGCGATCATCGTGGCGTTCGTCGCGCTGGCCGTGCTCGCCCCATTGTTCGCCCCGCACGACCCGCTGCAGACGAGCTGGGGCGCGATCCGCAAGGCGCCGAGCGCGGCCTACCTGTTCGGCACCGACGAGATCGGGCGCGACGTGCTGTCGCGCGTCATCTGGGGTGCGCGCGCCTCGCTGCTCGCCGGGCTCGTGTCGGTGGCGATCTCGCTGTCGCTGGGCGTGCCGATCGGCATGCTCGCCGGCTACCTGGGCGGCTGGGTCGACGGCCTGATCTCGCGCGCCACCGACGCGATGCTGGCGTGCCCGTTCCTGATCCTGGCGATCGCGCTGGCGGCGTTCCTCGGGCCGAGCCTGACCAACGCGATGATCGCGATCGGCATCTCGGCCACGCCGATCTTCATCCGGTTGACGCGCGCGCAGGTGCTGACGGTCAAGGTCGAGGACTACGTCGAGGCCGCGCGTGCGGTCGGCAACTCGCGGTTCCGGATCGTCTGGCGCCACATCCTGCCCAACATCGTGGCGCCGCTGATCGTGCAGGCCACGCTGGCGATCGCCGCGGCCGTCATCGCCGAGGCCAGCCTGTCGTTCCTGGGTCTGGGCCAGCAGCCGCCGGCGCCGAGCTGGGGCAGCATGCTGAACACGGCGAAGAACTACATCGACAACGCGCCGTGGATGGCGATCTGGCCGGGCCTGTCGATCTTCCTGCTGGTGCTGTCGTTCAACCTGCTGGGCGACGGGCTGCGCGACGCGCTCGACCCGCGCCACCGCTGAGGGCCGGCGCGTGCGACGCCGGGACGGTTCGATTCACCCGACACAGCCGCAACACCCGCAACACCCGACACCCAACCCAGGAGGAGTCACGCGATGACCGATTTCGTGCAGTACGAGCAGGACGCTGGCGTCGCCACGCTGACGCTGAACGACCCCGAACGCCGCAACGCGCTGTCCAACCAGGCGCAGTGGGACGCGGTGGTGGCCGCGTGCGAGCGGGTGCAGCGCGACCCGTCGGTGCGCTGCGTGATCCTGACCGGCTCCGGCTCGGCGTTCTGCGCCGGCGGCAACGTCAAGGACATGAAACAGAAGTCCGGCATCGCCGCCGGCAGCCCCTACTCGATCCGCGAGGGCTACCGCACCGGCATCCAGCGGATTCCGCTGGCGCTGTACCACCTGGACGTGCCGACCATCGCCGCGGTCAACGGCCCGGCGATCGGCGCCGGCTGCGACCTGACCTGCATGTGCGACATCCGGATCGCATCGGATCGCGCGAAATTCGCCGAGAGCTTCGTGAAGCTGGGCATCATCCCCGGCGACGGCGGCGCGTGGCTGCTGCCGCGGGTCGTCGGCATGTCCAAGGCGGCCGAACTGACCTTCACCGGCGACGTGATCGGTGCGGCCGAGGCGCTGGCCTGCGGGCTGGTGTCGAAGGTGGTCGCGCCCGAGCAGCTGATGGACGAGGCCCGGGCGCTGGCCGCGCGGATCGCGTCCAATCCGGGGCCCGCGCTGCGCATGGCCAAGAAGCTGCTGCGCGAGGGCCAGCACACGCGGATCGAGTCGCTGCTGGAGCTGTCGGCGGCGCTGCAGGCGCTGGCGCACCACACGCCGGAGCACGGCCAGGCGCTGGATGCCTTCCTCGCGTCGATGAAGCGCTGACCGGGGCGATCGGCGCCGGGCGCGCACGCGGCGGCGCGGACCCGCGGCGGCGGTCGCCATCGGCTGCGATCGTTATCGGCTGCGATCGCTATCGGCCGCGCTCAGCGCCCGGCAGCCGCGTGACCATCAGCTGGTCGATCCGGAAGTTGTCGATGTCGACGGCCTCGAAGCGGTGGCCGGCGAACTCGAAGCCCTCGGCGCGCCGGGGGATCCGCTTCATCATGAACATCATGAAGCCCGCGGCGGTGTCGTAGCCTTCCTCGCCGGGCGCGTGCTCGACGCCGACCAGGCGTTTGAGGTCGCCGATCTGCGCCATGCCGTCGACCAGCCAGGAATCCGGGCTGCGCTGGACGATCTGCTGGTCGGACGGATCCACGACGATGCGGTCCATCAGGCTGCGCACCAGGTCGTCGAGCGACACCGTGCCCACCACCAGCGCGTACTCGTTGACGATGACCGCGAAGTCCTGCCGGGTCGCCTTGAACCGCTCGAGCAGGTCGCCCAGCGTCAGCGAGTCGGGCACGACCAGCGGGGTGCGCAGCGCGAGCCCGCCCAGCGCGGCCTGCAGGTCCTGCCGGCCCGGCTCGGCCAGCAGCGGCAGCAGGTCGCGCAGTTCGAGGAAGCCGGTCACGTTGTCGATGCGCTCGCGGCACACCAGGAACGACTCGGCCTGGCCGCCCAGCATCTTCCTGCGCAGCGTGTCGTGGTCCTCGGTCAGGTCCAGGAACACGACGCTGTCGCGCGGGGTCATCGCCGCGGCCACCGGCCGCTCGGCGAGGCCCAGCACGTTGCCGATCAGCCGGTGCTCGTTGCCCTGCAGCGCGCCGGAGTCCGCGCCGGCCTCGACCATCGCGACGACGTCGGCGGTCGTGACGCGGTCCTCGCGCGCGGCCGGCAGCCCGGTGACCCGGAAGAACAGGTCGGCGACGCCGTTGAACACGGCGACCAGCGGCGCCATCGCGCGCGTGAGCGCGCGCATCGGCCCGACGATCGCGACCGCCCAGGCCTCGGGCTGCGCCATCGCCAGCCGCTTGGGGATCAGGTCGGCGAACTGGATGAACAGGGCGGTGACGATGGCGAACGACAGCACGAAGCCCAGCGAGCCCGCCCATGCGTCGGGCGCGCCGGCCGCGCGCAGCAGCCGTTCGAACCCGGGCGACAGCGCGCCCTCGCCGACGATGCCGCCCAGGATCGCCACCGTGTTCAGCCCGACCTGAACCACCGTGAAGAAGTGCCCCGGACGCTCCTGCAGCGCCATCACGGCGGCTGCGCGCGGGTCGCCGGCATCGGCCATCACCTGCAGCTTGAGCCGGCGGGCGCCGGCCAGCGAGATCTCGGCGATCGAAAAGAACGCCGACAGCACGACCAGCGCGAGCACGACCAGCACCTGCGCGGTCGGCGACATCAGGGCCCCGGCGTGCGCCGGGGCGCGCGCGGCGCCGGCGCGGATCCCGCGGGGCGGTCGTGCATCACGGTCGCTGCCTGCCTGCGTCGCATCCCGAAGCCTCCCGGGCGATACCCTAGCCCAAATCGCCGGTTGCCGGAAAACGGCATGCCGGGCGCCGACCCGCGGCCCGGACCCGGTGATGACACGGGGCGCGGCTTGGGCGATCATCGGACTCACCCAATGCCCGACCCCGACGGGCACCGCGAGGAGACCCCGATGAGCGCCGTGCCGAAACCCCGGTCCGATTTTCGGTCGTTCGACGTCGAGCCGGTCTGCGGGGCGGGGGGCGCGGTCGTCACCGGCATCGACGCGGCGGGCCCGCTGGGCCCGGAGGTGGTCGCCGAACTGCGCCGCGCACTGGCCGAGCACTGCGTGCTGTTCCTGCGCGACCAGACACTGACGCCCGAACAGCAGAAGGTCTTCGCGCGCCACTTCGGGCCGCTGGCCGCCACGCCGTTCATCAAGCCGCTCGAGGGCCACCCCGAGGTGATGCGCATCGTGCGCGAAGCCGACGAACGCCGCAAGCTCAACTTCGGCGGCCGCTGGCACTCCGACATGACGTTCTCGCTCGAGCCGGTGCTGGGCACCTGCCTGTACTGCCGGGAGGCGCCGGCGGTCGGCGGCGACACGATCTGGTCGAACCAGATGCTGGCGTACGAGGCCCTGTCGCCCGGCCTGCAGCGCCTGCTCGAGGGGCTGACCGTGATGCACAGTGCGAAGCGGTCCTACGGTCCGCAGGGCACGTACGCGGACGACGACCTCAAGAGCATGCGCATCGAGGTCGGCGAAGCGGGCCTGCGCGAGCAGGCGCACCCGTGCCTGCGCACGCACCCCGACACCGGGCGCAGGATCCTGTTCGTCAACTGGGTCTACGCGATCCGCTTCGCGGACATGAGCGAGGAGGACAGCGCGCCGCTGCTGGACCAGCTGAACCGCCACAGCCAGCGCCCGGAGTTCCAGATCCGGTTCCGCTGGCAGCCGGGCTCGCTGGCGCTGTGGGACAACCGCTCGACCCAGCACATCGCCGTCAACGACTACGCGGGATACCGGCGCGTGATGGACCGGGTGACGATCGCCGGCGACCGGCCGTACTTCGACCCGTTGCGCTGAGTGCGCGGCCGGGCGGCGGCCAAGCCGGCCGCGGCCGCGACCACGACCACGAACACGAACACGAACACGAACACGAACACGAACTCCACACCAAGGAGATGGCAATGACCTTGAGCAGCATTCCGGGCGCGGCCCCGATCCGCAGGCGCGTTGCCGCTGCCCTGGCCGCGGGCGCGCTGGTCGCCGTGGGTGCGCTGGCCGCGTCGGCCGCCAGCGCGCAGCAGGCGGGCGCGCAGCCCGCCTGGCCGAGCAAGCCGGTCCGCCTGATCGTGCCGTACCCGCCCGGCGGCCAGACCGACATCGTCTCGCGCTACCTCGCCGAGAAGCTGGGGCCGATGCTGGGCCAGAACGTGCTAGTCGACAACCGTGCCGGCGCGCAGGGCATCGTCGGACTGGAAGCGACCAAGAACTCGCCGCCGGACGGGTACACGATCGTGTACACGAACGTGTCGAACATCTCGCTGAACCCGCACATGTACGACAAGCTGCCTTACGACAGCCTGAAGGACTTCGCGCCGGTCACGCAGCTCGGCCTGTCGGTGCTGGCGATGGTCGTGCCCAGCTCGATGGGCATCAAGACGCTGCCCGAGTTCGTGGCGTGGGCCAAGGCGAACCCCGGCAAGGGGACCTTCGCGTCGTTCGGCAACGGCTCGTCCTCGCACATCTACGGCGAGATGCTCAAGGGCGCCGCGGGCATCGACATGACCCACATTCCGTACAAGGGGGCCGGGCCGGCCGTGCAGGACATCATGGCGGGCCACGCGACCACGGGCATCCACGATCTGGCCACCGTCGGGCCCTTCATCCAGTCGGGCCGCCTGGTCGCGCTGGCCGTGACGGGCCCCCAGCGATGGCCGCTGTTCCCCGACCTGCCCACCTTCGCCGAGCTGGGCTATCCGCTGGACATCGCCGGCTGGAACGGGATCATGGCGCCGGCGGGCACGCCCGCGCCGGTCGTCGATCGCCTGAACCGGGAAATCAACCGGATCATCCAGTCCCCAGAGGGGCGCGAGCAGATCCTGAAGTACGGTCTGCTGGTGACCGGCACGACCCCGGCGGAGTTCGGCGAGATCGTGCGTCGCGACACGCCGCGCTGGGGCGAGGTGATCCGTCGCGCCGGGATCAAGGCGCAGTAGCCGGCATCAGGCCGGAGTCGCTGCGCGAATCGGCCGCAGTGCGGCCGCCGGCCGCGCCCGCCGCGTGTTCGCGTGAAGACTACGCGCGCGCGGTCGGCCGCGCCGTCACGTCGGCGAACCAGCGCGTCAGGTTCGCCAGCGCCGGCGGGATCGGCGTCCCGGTGTTCTTGCCCAGCAGCAGCGCGCACTGGGCGGTGATGTCGGCGACCGTGTAGTGGTCGCCGGCCACGAAGGGCCGGCGCGCGAGCTCGCCGTCGAGCCAGGCCATGCGCTGCAGCGCGTGCGCCTGGGCCAGGCGGCCGTACTCGGGCAGCTGGGTGAGGCGCCCCTTCCAGAACTCGGACAGGTGCCGAAAGACGTCCATCACCGGGAGCATCAGCTCGAGCTCCATGCGGCGGTTCCACATCTCGACCTGCGCCTGCTCGAGCGCGCCGGTGCCGAACAGCGGCGGCTGCGGGTGCAGCGCCTCGAAGTACCGGCAGATCGCGATCGACTCGGCGATCAGCGTGCCGTCGTCGAGCTCGAGCAGCGGCATCGTGCCCATCGGGTTCTTCTCCAGGTACCACGGCAGGCGGTTCTCGCCCTTGACCATGTCGATGGCCACGGTCGGGATCTGGATGCCCTTCTCGGCGAGGAAGATGCGCACCCGCCTGGGATTGGTGCCGGCCTTCAGGTCGTACAGTTTCATCGGGGTCTCCCCTTGATCAGGCCCAGCGTCAGTGCGGTGCCCAGCAGGATGATCGCGCATCCGGCCACCATCTGCAGCGTGATCGGCTCGCCCAGGTACAGCGCCGCCGAGACCATCGCGACGATCGGGTTCAGGAACGTCACCGAAATCGCGCGGACCGCGCCCACCTGCCGGATCAGCCCGAAGTACATCACGAAGCCCAGGCCGGAGGAGGCCACGCCCAGGAAGACCACCTCGGCCCAGGCCCGGGCGTGCGGTGTCTGCTCGGGCCAGGTGGCCCAGGCCAGCGGCGCCAGCACGATCGCTGCGCTCACCAGGCTGCCGGTGGCCAATGCGACCGGATCGACGTGCTGCATCCGCGCGCGGGCGTAGTTCGAGGACACGCCCCACAGCGCCGTGACGGCCAGCGCCACCAGGATCGCCACGCCGGCGTCTTCGCGCAGGCTGACCTTGCCCCAGACCAGCAGCCCGACACCGGCAAAGCCCACCGCCAGCCCAAGGGCGCGCAGCGGCGTGATCCGCTCGCCGAGCCAGACGTGGCCAACGATTGCGGCGAACATCGGCGCGGCCGCCTGCAGGATCGCCAGCAGTCCGGCCGAGATCGACAGCGCCGCGTAGCCCAGTCCGAGGAACGGCAGCGCGGTGAACACGACGCCGAACAGGGCCATCTGGCGGCGGTGCTGCCACAGCGGGCGCAGGCCGGTGCGCGCCGCCATCAGCGGCAGCAGCACCAGCACGCTGGCCAGCGCCATGCGCAGGAAGATCATCGGCGCGGCCCCGAACGCCGGCGCCGACGAGCGCATGAACAGATACGCCGCGCCCCACAGGCCCGACAGCACGAGCAACTGGACGACGTGACGGGGGCGCACGCGAGCGGGCTCAGCGTGCGCGGCGGGTCAAGGCCTGGGCGCCGCGCGCATCAGCGGGTTCGGCCTGGGCGCGCCCACCCGGTGCAGCGTGTTGCGGTCGACGTGGTGGAACAGCTGGTCGCTGCCGGCGATCTTCAGCACGGTGTCCTGCTCGTACGACCACGTGCCGTCGTCGTGGACCGTCACGCTGATGCGGAACTCGAGCGTGCGAAACGACCGGTCCAGGAACGGGTTCGAGCTGGTGCCGCGGGTCGGCGAGCCGAACTCGCAGCGCAGCGAGAAGGTCCGGGCGTCGGCCGCGGCGTGTCCCTCGGCGAGCGCCACCTGCCCGCGCGGGATCGCGAGGCTGTGCAGCACGCGCCCGGTGGCCGGCTCCCAGAGCCAGTAGCCGACCTGGTCGTGAAAGGTCTCGGGGTCGTTCGGGCGGGTCACGTGCGTGTGGTAGCGCAGGCCGTAGAGCAGCTGCGGGCCGTTGGACTGCGGGTCGATCGGGTGCAGCGCGTAGCGCTCGACGAAGGGCTCCTGTTCGCTGCCTTCGGCGACCGGGTGCACGTCGACGCCGCGCGCGCCCTCCCACACGCCGGCCAGCGGCGCCAGCGGGCCCAGGTGCCGCATCGTGTCCGGGTCGATGTCGGGCGATTCGGTGTAGAGGTCGTCGGGGTAGGGTTTCATGGGCGGTGCGGGGATCGGTCCGAAGGGGATGCAGGCGACACGATACCCGATCGGTCCAGCGGGGCGAGCGCGCGTTCGATGGCATTGCGCCCGATGCCGATCAGCTCGCGCGCGTCGACCCGTCCGTCGCGAACGAGCCGCTGCGGCGCGCCCGGGTTCAGCCCCCGCAGGCGCGCCTGCAGCGCGGCCAGCGCGGGGGCTTCGACGCGGTCGGCCTTGCTGAGCAGCAGGCGGTCCGCCACCGCGACCTGTCGCACGGCCTCGGGCCGCAGATCGAGCGTCGCCGTGGCCGCGACGGCATCGACCACCGTCACGACGCCGTCGAGCCGGTACTGGCGCCTCACCCAGGGCTCGCGCATCAGCGTGTGCAGCATCGGCGTCGGGTCGGCCAGGGCGGCGGTCTCGATGACGACGCGCTCGAACCAGGGTGTGCCGCTTCGGGCGTAGCGCCACGGCGCCTCGCGCAGCGTGCGGGCCAGGTCGCGCCCGATCGTGCAGCACGGGCAGCCGGTGTTCACCTGAACGCCCGCGACGTCTCGAACGACGGCCACCAGCCGGTGGTCGAGCCCGATGGCGCCGGATTCGCCGACGACGACCAGCACGCGGGCCATGCCGGGCTGGCGCACCAGCTGGTTGAGCAGCGTGGTCTTGCCGGCGCCGGGAAAGCCGGTCAGCACGGTGACGGGAAGGCGTTCCACGAGGCCCCGGATTATACGGACCGGGTCCGCTGCGCCGCGCGCATTTCGAAACCGGCAGCGCAGCCGGCCTTTGCCCACGGCCCGGCTGATACCATCGTCGCGAACCCGTCCCGCGCCGGAGCCCGTCGGTCATGAGCGAAGACACCGAGAACATCGACATCCACCGTGGCCTCAAGGGCGTGTACTTCGACCGCTCGCGGGTGTGCTTCATCGACGGCCGAGCGGGCGAGCTGCTGTATCGCGGCTATTCGATCCACGACCTGGCCGAGCGCTCGAGCTTCGAGGAGACCTGCTACCTGCTGATGCACGGCGAGCTGCCGACCCGCGCCGAGCTCGAGCGGTTCGCCGGCGACCTCCGGGCGGCGCGGCAGCTGCCGCCGGCGGTGCTGGAAGTGATCCGCGCCGTGCAGCGCGCGCACCCGATGGACGTGCTGCGCACCGCGGTGTCGGCGCTGTCCGCGTTCGATCCCGAGACGCCCGACAAGTCGCCGGAGGCGACGCTGCGCAAGGGCATCCGCCTGACCTCGCAGGTGCCGATGATCGTCGCCGCGCACGAGCACATTCGCAACGGCCGCGAACCGGTGGCTCCGGACGCCGCGCTCGGGCACGCGGCCAACTTCCTGTACATGCTCAAGGGGCAGGCGCCCAGCGCCGAGACGGCCCGGCTGATGGACGTGGACATGGTGCTGCACGCCGAGCACGGCTCGAACGCCTCGGCGTTCACGGCGCGCGTCGTGGCCGGCACCGATGCCGACCTGCACGGCGCGGTCACGGCGGCGATCGCCGCGCTGTCGGGCCCGGCCCACGGCGGTGCGGCCGAGAACGTGATGCACATGGCCCGCGAGATCGGCGACCCGGCCCGCGCGGCCGAGTACGTGCGCGCCCGGCGCGCCCGG
>CAYGZN010000054.1:0-12273 GCA_964354355.1 uncultured Burkholderiaceae bacterium
GCCGCTCGTACGCCTTGCGGACCGCAATTCGCAGGTCCTCGAGCGAGCCGAAGTGCGCGAAGACGCCGCTCTTGGACATCTGCGTGCGTTCGGCGAGCGCACCAATCGTCAGGCCCTCGACCCCGTCGCGGGCCGCCAGCTCGACTGCCGCGGCGACGATCGCCGCGCGGGTTTGTTCGCCTTTGCGCATGGGTACCGGAATAAATCGAACGGTCGTACTATTTGCGCGGCGCTCGTGTTTGTCAATCCGATAACGATGCCAGGCGGCGGTTCTAGAGGGGCCTCTCTATTGGTGCAGTGCGCAAGCGCCGGAAGCGCCCGCTCGCCACCCGGGCGGATCCGGAGTACGGTGGCGATCCCGGCCGCATCGTGGCGTCGTCGTGCGGGGTGCCTCCAACTGCACGGGCGTGCGGCGGCCCCACGCCCGACCCGTCGTCGCTGCCCTTCGGGAACTCCGGGAGACGGCACACATGGGCATTGCAGGCGGGATCTCGATCGTCGTCGTGGCAATTCTGGCTGGCGCCTACTTCTGGTACGCCACCCTCATCGCCCGGCGCAACAAGGTCAAGGAGGCGATGAGTTCGGTCGACGTGCACCTGAACCAGCGCCATGACCTCATTCCGAACATCGTCGGGCTCGCGGGCCGATTCATGGAGCACGAGCGCGGACTGCTGGCCGAAGTGACCCGGCTGCGGGAGGAAGCGCGCCGGCCGACCGGCTCGACGCCCGCCGAGACGGGCAAGCGCTTCGAGGTCGAGGGCCAGCTGGGTCAGCGCGTGGGCCAGCTGCTGGTGAGCATGGAAGCCTACCCCCAATTGAAGTCGGATCGGCCGCTCCTCGAGGCACAGCAGACCTGGACCGAGACCGAGGCGCAGATCACCGCTGCCCGCCGCTTCTACAACGCGGCCGTCAATCAGCTGAACAACGCGATCCAGATCTTCCCCGGGCCGATCATCGCCGCCATCGCGGGTGTCCAGGCGATGCCGTTGTTCGAAGCTCCAGCGGCGGCGCGCCTGGCGCCGAACGTCGACGACCTTCTCGGACGCCGTCCGTGACGGCCGACGCGCCTGTCGAAACCACCTTCCTGGAGCGGCGGCGCCGCCTTGCCTTGCGCGGCGCCGCGTCCGCGCTGTTCGTCGGCATCGTCTCGTTCCCGCTGGGCACGGCGATCGGCGGTTCCGAGACCGCCGACACGATCGGCGGCGCGTTCGTCTTTGCCGGCATCATCGGCGTGGTCGCCGCACCCTGGATCGTGCGCGCCTGGCAGGGTTTCATGAGACGGCGAATGATCGCCGCGGCCGTAGCGGGCCGGCCGGACATCCGCCACATCGACGGCGAACACGACCGCCGCGCGAGCGAAGCGGCGCTGTCGTCGGCGGCGTTCAGTCTCGGCGCGTTTCACGACAGCGGACTCGTCGAGGCCTTCCAGGCCGGCACGGTCCAGCACGTCCTGACCGGCCACGCGCGAGACGTGCCTTTTGCCATCGCGGAGGTGGCCCTGCTCGACGCCAAGGGGTACCGGATGTTCGGCGGCGTGCTTGCGAGCTTTCGACTGGCGTGGCCGCGACCCGGCCTCACGATCGTCACGCGGGATCACGGCATGCTGGGAAACCTGCTGGCGAGTGCCGGGAGTCGCGTCGAGCGGTTGCCGCTCGAGGACACTGACTTCGAGGGCGTCTTCGAGGTGTACGGCGACGACCCGGTGGGCGCACGCGTGGTGCTGACCACGACGATGCTGGAGCGGCTGAAGGCGCTGGACGAGCGGGCGCATGCCCGCGGGTTCGCGTGCGCATTCCGGGGCGAGCACCTGCTGATCGCGTTCAGCGGCATGAGCTGGCGCTGCCCGGCCTGGCGCATCGTGCGGCCGATCGACGCCTGGCTCCACGACTATGCCGAGTGGCTTGCCGGGCTGGTCGAACTGCCGCAGGACATCGTCAGGACGCTCAACCTGGCGGCCCCGGCAGCCGAGGTCGCCCCGCGCTACGTGCCGGAAGTCGTGCCGGCGGTTGCCATCGATTCGGGCCCGGCAGATGTCTTCTCGTCTGGCCTGTGGCGGCTCGTCGGCGAGGGCGGGATGTCGCTCGTCTACGTGGCGTCGGGCACGATCTTCGGCGGGGTCGCATTGATCGGTGGGTGGTACGGCGTCACCGAAGGCTATTCGACGAACCTGTTCTGGTACTTCTGGGGGCTGATTGCCGCCGGCGTGGTCTATGGCGTCTACGCGCTCGCGCTCGGGCTGCGCCAGCTCGCGCACCTTGCATGGCGATGGAACGCTCCGCTGCGTACGCTGAACCGGCCGTAGCATCGCGACCCGGCAGGCCGCTCGTTCGTGCCGGGTCACGGTCGAGTGCCGGGGCGCAGGGGTCGTCCCGGCAAGCGCGCGAAGGCAGAATGAACATGAAACAAGGCATGCCCCGATTCTCGAATCTGCCATTTCCCGCCCGTGCGCCGGGCTGGGCGATCGCGCTCGTGCTCGCGGGGCTGCCGGGTACGCCGCCGGTGCTCGCGGCGACGGGAACGGTGGCGTTGCCGGGTGCTGCCGTTCAGTCGGCCCCGCAGGTCGAACCTGACCCCCTGCTGGCCGGTATGCCGGATACGTTCGGTTTCGCCGCGGCGCAATACCAGTCGCTGCTGGAGCGAATCAGGTCCGGCGCCGAACAGCCGCGCACGTTCATCGACGGGACGTTGAAACGGGTGGGGGCGAAAGACTGGACCAGCGGGTTCTTCCCGGGGTCGCTGTGGTTCCTCTACGAATACACCGGCGATGCGAAGTGGAAGGCGGCGGCGCAGAATTTCACGCGCCGACTGGAGAGCGTCAAGTACTACCGTGGCATCCACGACGTGGGCTTCATGCTCAACAGCAGTTATGGCAATGGCTATCGGTTGACCGGCGATCCGGCGTATCGCAACGTGCTCGTTCAAGGCGCGCATTCGCTGGCCACGCGGTTCAGTCCGACCGTCGGGGCGATCCGTTCCTGGGACTTCGGCACATGGCAGTACCCGGTCATCATCGACAACATGATGAATCTCGAGCTGCTGATGTGGGCCGCGCGCGAAGCCGGCCAGACGCGGCTGCGCGACATCGCGACGCGGCACGCCGACGTCACGTTGAAGCACCATTTCCGGGCGGACGGGGGCAGCTTTCATCTCGTGGACTTCGACCCGAGGAGCGGCACGGTGCTCACGAGGCAGACCGTTCAGGGCGCCGCGGATTCGTCGACGTGGTCGCGCGGCCAGGCGTGGGGTCTTTACGGCTACACGATGATGTTTCGCGAAACCGGGCGTCCGCAGTACCTGGCGCAGGCGCAGCGAATGGCACGGTTCGTCATGAACCATCCCCGTCTACCGGCGGACAAGGTTCCGTATTGGGATTTCGACGCACCTGACATCCCCGACGCCCCACGCGACGCAGCGGCGGCGGCCATCATCGCGGCCGCGCTGATCGAGCTGAGCACATTCGTCGATCCGGAGTTCGGCGCGCAATGCCGCCTCCTGGCGCGGCAGCAGCTGCTGTCGCTGTCTGCCCCCGCCTATCTGGCACGGCGTGGCGAAAACGGCGGATTCCTGCTGATGCACTCGGTCGGCAGCCTCCCGCACAACACCGAGGTCGACGCGCCCCTGAACTACGCGGACTACTATTTCCTCCAAGCGCTGCTGCGGTACCGAAAGCTCGCCCCGAGGCACTGACGAGCCTGGCGACCGCGGTCGATTCAACCGGTGCGTGCGCGCTGCCTCGATCGAAGGGCGCCGCAGACCGGGGGCGAGCCGCAGGACCGAAGTCGAGGCCCACGACCGGGGCGGGCGGCGCCGGCTTGACGGGTTGCGCGGACCCCATCGGCGCCTCGCGTCAGCGCTCGGGCGATCGCATCGGCGGCTTCGGGCCGGGCGCCTCAGGCCAGCATCAGCAGCACCGCGAAGAGCAGCGCCGCCAGGCAGAACGGCCAGAATCGGCCGTGCCGGTCGTCGGGCAGCTCGGACTTGAGGCTGGTGATCACGACGCCCCCGGCCAGCACGGCAAAGAGCCGTGCGAACGCGACGTCGGACAGCGGCACCGCCAGCCCGGCGGCGCAGCCGGCGATCACGCTTGCGGCCAGCGCGAGGTGGCCGCGACCGCGATAGACGCGACCGTGTTCCTCGGCGAGCGAGTGGTTGACGATCACGAAATGGACCGCCATCGCCAGCGTATACACGGCGAGGGTCACGAGGCCACGTTCGGCACGCTCGACGAGCAGGTATCCGACGAGGGCGCTGTAGGCCGCGAATCCGCCGAGGTGGAGCCAGTACACCGCGTCGCGCCGCTCGGCCTCGATCGCCTCGCGGCGTCGTTCGCGCCCCGACAGCACGATGTGCTCGAGCCCGTACATCACGACGAACGAGACCAGCGCGAGCACGTAGACGCGCTGCTCGGCGAACAGCGCGTCCGCCCCGCCGAGCGCCTCCTGGATGGTTCGGTTCTGCGCGCCGAGCTCGGGCAGCACGTCGACGAAAACGTAGGCGACCGACACGCCCGCGGCTGCCGACACCCAGCGGCGGCGCCGCCAGACCCGTGCCGACATCTCGCCCTCGCCGACCCCGCCCCCCAGCGCATAGACCGAGGCCAGGACGAGGGCCGCACCGATTGCCGCGAGCGGTATATCCATCAGCACGACGCGGTGCGTTTCCCGGCGGGTGCAGCGCCGACGTCCGCACGCAGCCCGTGCTCCCGGCGGCAACCCTCAGACATCGACCGCCCTGGCCGGCTCGGCCGGCGAGAGCTGCGTCGCGATCGCGGGCGCTTCACGGGCGCCGTGGCAGAAGCGGAACTTGCGGCCACTGCCGCAGGTGCACGGCGCATACGGATCGCGCTTGCTGTCGTCGAGCGCGATCGTCGCCATCACGTCGGCCGGCGCTCGACCCTGCTGATACAACTGGCCCATGCGGGCCATCGCCGGGCGGGTGTGCGTGAAGAAACGGTACAACCCTTCGCACAGGTGGTTGTGCCCCGGCTCGCCGTCCTTCGCGAGCCCGAAGCGTTCCTTCGGGCAACCGCCGTTGCACAGCGGCCGGACCTCGCACTCCCGGCACTGGCGGGTGAGCGTATCGCGCTTGTCCAGCCCGAACTTGCGCTGCTCGGGCGAGGCGACCAGCTCGAGCATGTGGGTCTGGTGGATGTTGCCGAGCCTGAAGCGGGGCTCGACGAAGTGGTCGCACGCGTAGAGGTCGCCGTTGTACTCGAGCGCAGGTCCGTTGCCGCAGGTGGGTGCGTGGATGCACAGCATGTACCGCCCGAAGTAGGCCTCCAGCGTGACGTCGAACAGCTGGACGTACACCTTGCCGACGTCGCGCCGAACCCATTCCTCGAAAATGTCGACGAGAAACTGCCCGTACTGCGCGCTGCCCACCGACCGGTCGGTGACCAGCGAGCCGCTCTGCGTGTACAGCAGCCGCTTCTGCCGCGGGCGCTCGCTCCAGCCCAGGTTGGCGATGTGGATCGTGTCGGCGGTCGCGCGCTCGACGATCGGGATGAACTGGATCCAGGTCGCGCCGATCTCGTCGCGAAAGAACTGGTAGACCCGCCGCCCGTGGTGCTGGTTGGCCGCGTTCACCGTGCACAGGATGTTGAAGTCGACCCCGTGCCGGCGCAGGTGGCTCAAGCCCTTCATGACCAGGTCGAAGGTGCCCTTGCCGCCGCGGGTGACGCGGTAGGTGTCGTGCAGCTCGCGCGGCCCGTCCACGCTCAGGCCGACCAGGAACCCGTTGGCCTTCAGAAAGGCGCACCACTCGTCGTCGAGCGCAATCCCGTTGGTCTGGAACGTCTGCTGGACCTGCTGGCCGGGCAGGCGGTACTTCTCGACCAGCTCGACCGCCTTCCGAAAGAAGTCCAGGCCCATCAGCGTGGGCTCGCCGCCCTGCCACGCGACCGTGACTTCGGGCGTCCGGTGCGACTCGATCAGCTGCCGGATGTAGGTCTCCAGCGTCGCGTCGGACATCCGGTGCTTCTCGTCGGGGTACAGCGCCTCCTTGGACAGGAAGAAGCAGTACTTGCAGTCGATGTTGCACGTCGACCCGCTGGGCTTCGCGAGCAGGTGAAAGCGCGGCGGCGCGCTGGCGGCGACACCGGGGTCGAGCGTGGGCGGGGCGGGCGATTCCACGGGCAATGGCTCCTTGGCGGGCGTGCGACGTCCGGACCCGGCACGGTCGCGGCCCCTACGATAACAAGAACGGCGCGCCTCGAGCAGCCGCGATGCGGTCCGGCCGCTCCGAGCCCGGGTCGGCGCATCGGCCAACCGGCCTCGATCCGACGGTCGAACGCCCGCCGGCCCGATTGCGGCGCACACGCCGCGCTGCTACGCTGTCTGCCATGGGTTCGTTCACCATCGCGCTGCTCCAGGCACTGCTTTCCGCCGGGGTCTCTCCCGAGCGTGCGCGCGACGTCGTCGACCTGTTCGACCGGTCGGTCGACGAGCGCTACAGCCTGCACGCGCAGATCCTGGCGACCAAGCGGGACGTCGCAGAACTCGAGACGCGGCTGACGCGCGACCTGGCCGAGCTCGGCGCGCGGCTCACCCGCGACGTGGCCGAGTGCAACGCCCGCATCGCCGAAACGAGGTCGAGCCTCGCGGCGGACGTTGCGGAGTGCAGTACCCGCGTCACCGAAGCCCGGTCCAGCCTGTCGGTCGGCATCGCCGAGTGCAACGCCCGCATCGCCGAGGCCCGGACCGACCTGACCCGCTGGATGCTGGCGGCCCTGACCGCACAGACGGCGCTGATCATCGGGGCGATCAAGGTCCTCTGACCGCGCGGCGGCAAGCGGCGCGGGCGCAGCCCGCAGCCACCCGTGGACGGCCGTCTCAGTACACCAGCCGCCGCAGGTGCGCTTCCATCCGCGTCGGGTCGGGGTCCAGCCCGGTGAACAGCCTGAACCCGACCAGCGCCTGGCCGACGATCATCGGCCCGGCGTTCATCGTGGCGCACCCGCCGCGGCGCGCGGCCTGCAGCAGCTCGCTTTCCCGCGGCACGTCGACGACTTCGGACACCCACAAGCCGGGGCGCAGCAGGCGTTCGGGCACCGGCGTGCCGGGCCGGCCGGCCGCATCGGCAGGTGTCGCGTGGATCAGCCCGCTCGCCTGCGCCAGCGCGCCCGGCAGCCCGCCTGCAGGGTCGCCGCCGAAACGGACGCGCCCGGCGCCATGGCGCAGCGCCAGCCGCGCGACCAGCGATTCTGCGCGGCCCGCGTCCGAGTCGAACACGATCAGCTGCGGCGCGCCCAGACCCAGCACGGCGTGTGCGATCGCCGCGCCGGCGCCGCCGCATCCCAGCAGCAGCACCCGGCCGAGATCGGCGCCGGGCAGCGCGCGCTGCAACCCCCACGTCCACCCGGAACCCTCGGTCTGGTGACCGACGGTCCGGCCGTCGCGGATGACCACCGCATTCACGGAGCCGAGCACGGCAGCCTCGTCCGACAGCGAATCGAGCACCGGCACGACGGCCTGCTGCATGGGCAACGCGATGTCCAGCCCGACGAAGCCCATGATGTGCGCGGCACGCACGAGCAACGGCACGTCCTGCGCGCCGGTCCGGGACGCGGGCAGATCCAGATCGATCAGCTGGTAGTGGATGTGCACGCCGTGGCGGCCCGCCTCGAGCCGCTGCAGCGTTGCCGCCAGCGGCTCGCGCAGGCCGCGACCGATCAGGCCCAGCAGCAGCTGCTTCTGCGCCACCGGCGCCCCCTTCCGTCAGCGCTCGCGCGGGTCCGCCACCGCCAGCCCCATCGCCTTCTTCGGCGGAAACCGCTTGAACGTGCCCAGGTGCGTGCGCATGCCCAGCTGGAACGCCTCGACGTAGGCCAGCTTGCGGGTCATGTAGTTGTGCGACTCCTTCGGGTCCAGGTACAGGTTGTACAGCCGGGCGTAGGCGAAGCGCTGCAGCGCACCGGTGAAGCCGCCCGCGCCCATCGCGTCGGCGGGCTCGTCGTCGGTCGCCGACAGCACCATCTTGTACTCGCCGCAGCGCAGGCCCGAGAAGGTCTGGGTCAGCCAGTAGTAGTGGTACTTGCGGTTGGACAGGCCGTCTGGGGCCAGCAGGAAGGAGCTCTGGTCGACGCCGTCGATGAAGCGGTCCGAGGGCAGCCGCGACGATTCGCCGGCCAGCGCCAGCAGCGTCGGCATCAGGTCGTTGAAGCTGAACAGCCCGTCGCTCTGGCGCCCGGCCTCGATCATGCCGGGCCACATCAGCAGCCCCGGCACCCGCACGCCACCCTCCCACGTCGAGCCCTTGGCGCAGCGAAACGGCGTGTACGCCGCGTCGGGCCAGGTCTCCATGTGCGGCCCGTTGTCCGACGTCACGAAGATCAGCGTGTCCTCGAGCTGGCCGGTGGCGCGCAGCGATTCGATCAGCCTCGCGAGCACCGCGTCGAGCTCGAGCAGCGTGTCCTTGTACGGGTGGCGCGCCGGCGACTTGCCCAGGAACTGCTCGTGCGGGTAGTTGTCGAAGTGCGCGCCACGCGTGCAGTGGTACAGCAGCCAGGGCTGGTCGCCGCCGGCCATGCGCTGGATGAACGACTCGGAATACCGGCACCACTTCTCGTCGAGCAGCGACAGCACCGGAATGGTCACCTCCTCGACGTTCTCGGGCTCGCCGCCGCGTGTGGCGTGCACGAAGCAGCGGTTGAAGGGCATGTTCTTGACCCACTCGGTGCGCGCGTCCGAGTAGACGATCTCGGGGAAGAAATGCGGGTCGCGCCACTCGGTGTACATGTCGGACACCGACAGGAATCCGTAGAAGTCGTCGAAGCCCACGTTCTGCGGCTGCGACGCCGGGTTCTCGCCAAGGTGCCACTTGCCGACCGCCTGCGTCACGTAGCCCGAATCGGACAGCAGCTGCGCCACCGTGACCTCACCCATCAGACCGCCCGGCTCGCCGTACATCGGCGGCCGGTGCAACCCGTGCCGGTTGGGCACCCGCCCGGTGAGCAGCGTGGCGCGCGACGGCGTGCAGGTGGGTTCGGAGTAGCACGACGTCAGTTGCAGACCCTGGCGGGCCACCTTGTCGAAGGTCGGCGTCGGCGCACCCACCGCGACCCCGCCGCCGTAGCAGCCGAAGTCGCCCCAGCCCACGTCGTCCATCAGGAACACCAGCACGTTGGGCCGGCGCTTGCGCCGGCGCATGAAGTCCGCGATCCGCTGGCGCGCGGCCTGCTGATGGTCGGCGTGAACGAAGGCGGGCTCCAGGTGGTCGGCCAGCCGCACGGTGGCAGACGCAATCGGGTCGAATGACGGCATGGCTCGCTCCGCTCGAAGGGATCTCCCAGCATAGCGGAGCCCGCAAACGAGCGGGCGATTCCGCCCATGCTTGCGAAACGGCACGAATCCGACTAGCGTGCGGCTCACGCGGCCGTTCGACGAATCCCCCGCACAGCGGCCGCCGGCAGCATCACCGAGGAGACCTGGACGATGTCGATCCTGCATGCGGCACGCGCCGCGCTGCTGACGCTGGCTGCCGTCGGCCTCGCCTGGGCGCCCACCGAATCCGGCGCGCAGGCGCCGAGCCCCAAGCGTGGCGGCTCGCTGAGCATCTCGCTGGAATCGGACCTGCCGACGCTCGACCCGATCGGGTTCGCCTCGTTCAACGACCGGCAGGCGGGAATCACCGTCTACGACACGCTGCTGGACATGGACGGCAAGGGCAAGGTGGTCCCGCACCTGGCCGAGACCTTCGACGCGGCACCCGACGCGACCTCGTTCAAGCTGAAGCTGCGCAGCGGCGTGAAGTTCCACGACGACACGCCGCTCGACGCGGCCGCGGTGGTGGCCCACTTCCAGCGGCTGATGGACCCGAAGCTGCGCTATCGCTGGGCGAGCGACCTGGCGACGATTGCCGGCGTCGAGGCCACGGGCCCGCTGGAAGTCACGTTCAGGATGAAATCGCCGTCGGCGCACTTCCCCGGTGTGCTGGCCAACGTGTCGGGAATGGTCGTATCGCCCACGGCCGTGAAGAAGTACGGCAACGACTACGGCACCAACCCCGTGGGGACGGGGCCGTTCATCTTCAAGGAGTGGCGCCGCGGCTCGCAGGTCGTGTTCACCCGCAACCCCGCCTACTGGAAAGGCCCGGTGCACCTGGACGAGGTCGTGCTGCGGCCGATGCCCGACGAGCAGACCCGCTACGCCAGCCTGAAGGCGGGCAACCTGGACATCGTGATGAACGCTGCCGCACGCGACGTCATCGACGCCCGCTCGGACAAGAAGATTCAGATCCTGGACCCCGGCAGCCTCGCGTCCGTCTTCATCCAGATCAACCTGGACCAGCCCGACGTGTCGGACCTGCGGGTGCGCCAGGCGCTGGCCCACGCACTGGACCGCGAGGCGCTGAACAAGGCGATCAACAGGGGTCTGTCCAAGATCGCCAACACGCCGTTCGGCACCGGGCTGTCGCCGCACGAGGCGGTCGACGGCTACCCGAAGTACGACCCCGCCCGCGCGAAGAAGCTGCTCGCCGAGTACGGCAAGCCGGTCAGGCTCAAGCTGTCGGTCAGCGCCATGCCGCTGTCGGTGCTGTCGGGGCAGGCCCTGCAGCAGATGTGGAAGAAGGTCGGCATCGAGACCGAGATCGTGCAGCTCGAGCAGGTGCAGCTGGTCCGCGCGGCGGCCGCACGCTCGTACCAGGTGATGCTCTACCGCTGGGCGGGCGGGGCCGACCCGGACGTCAACGTGCACCAGTTCTTCCACTCGAAGGGGACGGTGAACCGCACCGGCTACAAGGACGCCCAGATGGACAAGCTGCTCGACGATGCACGCAGCACGATGGACCCCGCCGAGCGCCTGAAACTGTACCGGCAGGTCAACAACCTGCTGGCGCGCGACCTGCCGTACCTCTTCCTGAACTACTTCAACAACTACAGCCTGGCGGGATCGTCGGTGCGGGGCGTGGCCACCGTGCCCGACGGGCTGATCCGCGTCGCCGGGGTCTGGAAGGAACGTTGAGCCGATGATCGGCCGGTCCTTCGCGCGCCGCCTGCGCACGCAGGTGGCGACGCTGGCGGCGGTCGCGCTCGCCGCCACGGCGCTGACCTTCGCCGTCACCGAGATCCTGCCCGGCGACGCGGCCGTCGCGATCCTGGGCGAGACGGCCACGCAGGCGGACATCGCGTCGCTGCGCACCGAGCTCGGGCTGGACCGGCCGGTCGTCGTTCGCTACGCCGACTGGCTGTCGCGCGCGCTCACCGGCGACCTGGGACAGTCGTACCGGACCCGCGAGCGCATCTCGGTGATGATCGGCCAGCGGCTGCCCGTGACGGTCGAGCTGATCGTGCTCACGCAGTTCATCGCACTGGCGCTGGCCGTGCCGGCGGGCATCGTGGCGGCCTACCGCAACCGCTCGCGCACCGACCACGCGCTGGCCGCGGTGTCGATCGGCCTGCTGTCGACGCCGGCCTTCGTGATCGGGATCGGACTGATCTACGGCCTGTCGGTCTGGGCCGGATGGTTTCCGGCTTCGGGCTACAGCACGCTGCGCGACGGGCTGCTGGCCAACCTGCACGGCATGGTGCTGCCGGCGCTGACGCTGGCGCTCGCGGAGTTCCCCGTCTACATGCGGCTGCTGCGCGCCGACATGATCACCACGCTGCAGCAGGACTACATCCTGGTGGCCCGGGCCAAGGGGCTGGGCGTGTCCGACATCCTGCTCGGGCACGCGCTGCGACCGTCGTCGCTGTCGCTGGTCACGGTCATCGGGATCAACCTGGGGCGGCTGGTGGGCGGCGCGGTGATCATCGAGACGCTGTTCGCGATTCCCGGCATCGGCCAGATGCTGGTCAACGCAGTCTTCCAGCACGACCACTTCGTGATCCAGGGCGTCGTGCTGGTGGTGGCGACCGCGTTCGTGCTGATCAACCTGGCCGTGGACCTCGTCTACGCGTGGCTCGACCCGAGGGTGCGCCTTGGCAGCGAGCACTGACGCGCCAGCGCTGGCCGGGCCGCGGCGCGCCCGGCGTCGCGCCGATGTCGGGCTGATGCTGGCGCTCGCCTGGCTGGCCGGGCTGACGCTGCTGGCCATCGCGGCCCCGTGGGCCGGCCTGCAGAGCCCCGAGGAGGGCGACCTGGTGCAGCTGCTGGCGACGCCCTCGGCCGAGCACTGGCTCGGCACCGACGGGCTGGGGCGCGACACCTTCGCCCGCCTGGTCTACGGCGCGCGCGTGTCGCTGGCCGTGGCGCTGGGCAGTGTGGCGATCGGCCTGTCGATCGGCGGGGCGCTGGGCCTGTTCGCCGGCTACTTCGGCAGCTGGCCCGACCGGCT
>CAYGZN010000055.1:0-6717 GCA_964354355.1 uncultured Burkholderiaceae bacterium
CATGACCGTCGGCGCCTGAACGCCCGCCGATCCGTCAGAAACGCACCTCTGCCGCCGGCGCCGGTCATCGACCCGGGGCCGGCGGCGGTATTTCGTCCACGCGCGGCCGTCAGGGATGGTCTGGCCGATCAGGACTTGATCTTCATGATCCCGAGCGCCTTGAGCACCATCTTCTCGAAGGCAGGCTCGGAGGTGCCCGCCTTCATCTTGCGCAGGAAGTACTTCTCGAACGCGACCTTGGCCAGGTGCACCCACTTGCCCTCGGCGAACCAGTTGACGTTGCGCGGCGGGATCTGGGGAAGCGCCACGAACGCGACGCCCGTGTCGCCGAAGTCGGCCAGGCACAGCGCATTCCACGTGGCTTTCGTCGCCGGCTCCTTGCCGTCGAGCACCGCGCGGATGTTGTGCGCCGCCGCCGTCACCATCGATTCGATCATGTAGCCGGTCTTGGGAGCACCGGTGGGCACCGGCGTGACCTCGACCGGCGGGATCGCGACGCACACGCCGACCGAATAGATGTTCCTGTACTTCGGATTGCGCTGGAACTCGTCGATCAGGATGAAGCCGCGCGGGTTGGTCAGCCCGTCGATTCCGAACACGGCGTCGACCCCCTTGAAGGCCGGCAGCATCATCGAGTACTTGAACGGCAGCTCGTGCTCCTTGATCGGCTTGCCTTCGGCGTCGTGCTCGGTCACGTACATCTTGCCGGCCTCGACCTTGGTGGTCTTGGCGTTGCAGATCCAGCGGATGTGGCGCTCGCGCATCGCCGACTCGAGCAACCCCTTCGAGTCGCCCACGCCGCCCAGACCGAGGTGCCCGACATAAGGTTCCGCCGTCACGAAGGTCATCGGCACCTTGTCGCGGATCCTGCGGCGGCGCAGGTCGGTGTCCATGATCATCGCGAACTCGTAGGCCGGCCCGTAGCAGGACGCGCCCTGCGCGGCGCCCACGACGACGTGCCCGGGGTCCTGGACGAACGATTGCCACGCCCGCTCGGCGTCGATCGCGTGGTCGACGTGGCAGATCGACTGCGTGTGGCCGCCCTGCGATGCGGGGCCCAGCCCCGGCACCTCCTCGAACGCCAGCCTGGGACCGGTGGCGATCACCAGGAAGTCGTACGCGAGACTGCTGCCGTCGCCCAGCTCGACCCGGTTCTCTTCGGGGTGCACCCGCTTCGCGCCGCTGCCGTTGAAGCCGATGTTGCGCTTGGTCAGCATCGGATGCAGGTCGAGCTCGATGTCGCCGCGCTTGCGCCAGTTGACGGCGACCCACGGATTGCTTGGCACGAAGTGAAACCGCGGGCCGTTGCTGACGACCGTCACCAAGTCGCCCGGGCGGGCCAGCGCCCGCATCTCGTACGCCATCGGCAGGCCCCCGAGGCCTGCGCCGATGATCACGATGTGCGCCATGTCTGTGTCTCCCTGGTGGTTGCGCCGCGTGCCACGGCGCCGCACGACGGGGTCGTGCGCAATGTTGCCGTGCCCGATGCGGATGGGACCATTGGGCGCCCTGCGTCGGATCGGCGTCAATAGCCACTCGGGGCGATGGGTGCCCTACGCCATTCGGGTATGTTGCGGGGTCCGATTCCGTCGCTGCCCGTGCCCGCGCCGTGGCCGTGTTCCCGTGACCCTGTCCAAGACCCGACTGATCGCGCACCGCCAGTGCCCCAAGCGGCTCTGGCTCGAGGTTCGCCGGCCACAGGAGCGCGCGGTGTCGGCGGCCACGCAGCTTGCATTCGACGCCGGCCATGCCGTGGGCGACGTCGCGCGCGCGCTGTTTCCGGCGGGGGAGCTGATCGAGCCGCCCGGCGGCCTGCAGGCGGCCCTGCGCGTCACGCGCGAGCGGCTGGCCGCGCGCCGGCGGCACGCGCTGTTCGAAGCGACGTTCGAACACGGTGGCGTGCTGACCCGGGCCGACCTGCTGCTGCCCGAGGACCGCGGGTGGTCGCTGGCCGAGGTCAAGTCCAGCGGCTCGGTCAGGGGCTATCACCACGAGGACATCGCCATCCAGCGCTGGGTCTGCGCCGGGGCCGGCGTGCCCCTGGCGCGCATCGAGCTGTGGTGTGTCGACACGTCCTGGGTCTACGCCGGCGACGGCGACTACCGCGGCCTGTTCGCCCGGCACGACATGGCCGACGTTTCGGCCGCCCACCAGTCGGACGTGCCGCGCTGGATCCGGGCCGCGCAGGACACGCTGGCCCGCGGCGAGCCGGCCATCGGGATGGGCGAGCAGTGCTCGACGCCCTTCGTCTGCCCCTTCCAGGCACATTGCCTGAGCCAGGCCGGCCCCCAGCCCGAGTACCCGGTCACGCTGCTGCCCAACAACAAGGGCAAGAAGCTGGCCAGCCAGCTGCTGGCCGACGGCTATGCCGACCTGCGCGACGTGCCGCCCGAGCGCTTCAGCGAGCCCGAGCACGCGCTGATCGCGCGCGTGACCCGCGACGGGGCCCCCTGGATCGGCCCCGACGCAGCCGGGGCGGTCAGCGCGCTGCCGTGGCCGCGCGCCTACCTGGACTTCGAGACGATCGGCTTCGCCGTGCCCCGCTGGGCCGGCACCCGACCCTATCAGCAGGTGCCGTTCCAGTGGTCGTGCCGACTCGAGCAGCCGGACGGGCGGCTCGAACCCCTCGAATTCCTGGACCTGTCGGGGCACGACCCGCGGCGCGCGTGCGCCGAGGCGCTGGTGCGGGAGCTGCCCCGTTCGGGCGCCGTCGTGACCTACAACGCGGGCTTCGAGCGCGGCGTGCTCACCGGCCTGGCCGCGTACTGCAGCGCGCTGTCGCCGCCCCGGCCGGATCTGGCCGCGGCGCTGACGGACCTGGCCGCACGCATCGCCGACCTGCTGCCGATCGTGCGCGCGCACTACTACCACCGCGACATGCGCGGCTCGCGCTCGATCAAGTCGGTGCTGCCGACGCTGGGCGCCGGCCTGGACTACGACGACCTCGACGAGGTGCAGGACGGCACGGCCGCGCAGGCCGCCTACCTGGAGGCGACCGCGCAGCAGACGACGCCGCTGCGCCGCGAGGCGCTGCGGCGCAGCCTGCTGCGCTACTGCGCGCTGGATACCCAGGCCATGGTCGAGCTGGCGCGGTTCCTGGGCGCACCCCGCTGAGTCGGGGCACGTGCCGAAAGGCCAGGCGCGCTATCATCGGGCGGCCATCATGAGCACCGTCCCGCCGCCACCCGCCGTCAGCCGCTGCAACGGCCTCGTGCTGCGACAGACCGCGCGACACGTCAGCGCGTTCTACGACGCGATGCTCGCGCCGTCCGGTCTGCGCGGCACGCAGTTCTCGATCGTCGCCGCACTGGCCGACCGCCCGCCGCAGACCGTCGGCGAACTCGCCGAGCACATGGTGATGGACCGCACGACGCTGGCCCGGAACCTCAAGCCGCTCGAGCGCGACGGCCTGGTGGCCATCACCGTCGGCGAGGACCGCCGCGAGCGCCGCGTGGCGCTGTCGGCGCGCGGGCGTGACAAGCTTGCCGAGGCGATGCCCCACTGGCGCGCGGCGCAGAAGCGCTTCGAACAGCGCTTCGGTTACGACAACGCCCGCCAGATGCGCGAGACGCTGAGCCGGGTGATGCACACGGAACTGACGGACTGACCGGCGGTTTCACGCCGTCGCGGTTTCGCGCTTGCCGATACGCGCATATACCCGTAACATTCCCGACGGCCCGCAACCCCGGGCGACAGAGGCCGGCATGAGCGAGCCCGAAAGGCAGTGCAAACCGTGACGAACCCGAAGGCCGTGCTCGTCGTGGGCGCCGGCGACGCCACCGGTGGCGCGATCGCGCGCCGATTCGCGCGCGAAGGCTACATCGCCTGCGTCACGCGCCGCAGCGCCGAGCGGCTCGCGCCGCTGGTCGAGTCGATCGTCGCCGACGGCGGGCAGGCGCACGCGTTCGGCTCGGACGCGCGCCAGGAAGAGGCCGTCGCCGAGCTCGTCGAGACCATCGAGCGCGACATCGCACCGATCGAGGTCGCCGTCTTCAACATCGGTGCCAACGTGCGGTTTCCGATCGGCGAGACCACCACGCGCGTCTACACCAAGGTCTGGGAGATGGGCTGCCTCGCCGGCTTCCTGATGGGTCGCGAGGTCTCGCGGCGCATGGTGCCGCGCGCCCGCGGCACGATCCTGTTCACCGGCGCCACGGCCAGCGTGCGCGGCAGCGCCGGCTTCAGCGCGTTCGCCGGCGCCAAGCACGCGCTGCGGGCGCTCGCCCAGTCGATGTCGCGCGAGCTCGGCCCGCAGGGCATCCACGTGGCGCACACGATCATCGATGGCGCGATCGACACCGCGTTCATCCGCGAGAACTTCCCGCAACGCTACGCGCTGAAGTCGCGCGACGGCATCCTCAACCCCGAGCACATCGCCGACGCCTACTGGCAGCTGCACTGCCAGCCGCGCGACACGTGGACCTTCGAGCTCGACCTGCGACCCTGGATCGAACCATGGTGATCGAACTGCTCTACGACTTCGGCTCGCCCACCAGCTACCTCGCGTACACGCAGCTGCCCGCCATCGCCGCGCGCACCGGCGCGCGGCTCGAACTCACGCCGGTGCTGCTGGGCGGCATCTTCAAGGCGACCGGCAACGCGTCGCCGGCCAGCGTGCCGGCCAAGGGCAAGTGGATGATGGGCGACATGGCGATGTGGGCCCGTCACTACGGAGTCGTGTTCAACCGCAATCCCCACTTCCCGATCAACACGCTGACACTGATGCGCGGCGCCTGGTGGGCACGCAGCATCGGCAGGCTCGACGCGTATTCCGACGCGGTGTTCGACGCGATGTGGGGCGCGCACCCGCAGAACCTCGGCGACGAGGTGCTGCTGACCGCGCTGCTGCAGCGCTGCGGCTTCGACGTCGAGGCGTTCCGTGCCGGGGTCGCCAGCGAACCGGTCAAGGACGCGCTCAAGCAGGCCACCGAGCGCGCCGTCGCCCGCGGGGTGTTCGGCTGCCCGACGATGTTCGTCGGCGACCGGATGTTCTTCGGGCAGGACCGGCTCGCCTTCGTCGAGGCGGCCGTGCGCGACGCGGCGCGCGCGGCCTGATTCAGCCGGAGGCCCCCCCGACCAGGCGCTTGCCGGTCGACACGACCGCGAGTGCGAGCAGCCCGGCGACGATGCCGGCCAGTGCGTCGGCCAGCAGGGGTGTGACGAATTCCAGGCCTGCGCCCGCCCAGGGCATCGACGCCGCCGCCGCGCCGACCCCGTGCGTCAGCCGCTCGATCCACGCGTGGGCCCCGGGCACCCCGTGGGTCAGGATGCCGCCGCCGACCAGGAACATCGCGGCGGTGCCGGCCACCGACAGCAGCTTCATCAGCAGCGGCGCCGCGCGCAGGATGCCGCGCCCGATGCCACGGCGGATCGCGCCCCACGCACCGCCGCCCGGCCTGCTCGTCAGGTACAGCCCCGCATCGTCGATCTTGACGATGGCCGCGACCAGCCCGTAGACACCCACCGTCATCAGCGCTGCGATGCCGGTCAGCACCGAGACCTGCGTGACGAACGGCGCCGCCGCCACCGTGCCCAGCGCGATCGTGACGATCTCGGCCGACAGCACGAAGTCGGTCCGCACGGCGCCCTTGATCTTGTCGCGCTCGAGCGACTTGAAGTCGGCCGACGGGTCGGTCAGCGCGCGGGCCAGTTCGGCGCGGTGCGCCTCGACCTCGACCCGGCGGCCGTGCAACATCGTGTGCACGAGCTTCTCGACACCCTCGTAGCACAGGAACAGGCCGCCCGCCATCAGCAGCGGCACCACCGCCCACGGCGCAAAGGCGCTGATGAGCAGCGCAGCGGGCACCAGGATCGCCTTGTTGACCATCGAGCCCTTGGCCACCGCCCAGACCACGGGCAGTTCCCGGTCCGCGCGCACGCCACTGACCTGCTGCGCGTTCAGCGCCAGATCGTCACCCAGCACGCCGGCGGTCTTGCGGGTGGCGACCTTGGTCAGCACCGCGACGTCGTCCAGCACGCTGGCGATGTCGTCGAGCAGGGCGAGCAGGCTGGCTCCGGCCATGGGGGGAGGCAAGGATCGACGTCGGAGCCCGGATTCTACGGGCACAATGCAGCCCGTGTGCACCAACTACGCCCCGACCCGCGCCGACCGACTGAAGGCGTTCTACGACGTCGAGGTCGGTCGCACCGACTACGTCGACGAGGCTTACCCGGGCTACGTGGCACCGATTCTGCGCGCCGGCGACGGGCAGCGCCGCGCGGACCTGGCCGTGTTCGGACTGATCCCGCCGTGGTCGCGCGAGGGCAAGGACTTCCGCCACTGCTACAACGCACGCTCGGAGACCGTCGCCGAAAAGCCCAGCTTCCGGCACGCGTGGCGGATGCGCCAGTGGTGCGTGATCCCGGCCGACGGCGTCTACGAGCCCAACTACGAAACCGGCAAGCCGGTGCGCTGGCGCATCGAGCACGCGGACGCGTCGCCGCTGTCGATCGCGGGCATCTGGGAACAGTGGAAGTCACCCGGCGGCGAGTGGGTCGGGTCGTTTTCGATGCTGACGATCAACGCCGATGCGCACACCGTGATGAGCCGCTTTCACGCACCCGGCGACGAGAAGCGCTCGGTCGTGCTGCTCGAGCACGGCCAGGTCGACGCGTGGCTGCACGCCTCGCCCGACCAGGCACGCGCGCTGCTCGCGCCGTTCGATCCGCAGCGGGTGCGCGTGTTCAGCGCACCGCGCCCGCCGGCCCGGCGCAGCC
>CAYGZN010000055.1:6817-12133 GCA_964354355.1 uncultured Burkholderiaceae bacterium
CACCAGCCGTCGGCCAGGCGCCGCATCACCCAGCCGCCCCAACGATCCTGGACGGTCAGCGCCTCGGGGACGTCGTCCTCGCCCATCAGCATCACTTCCAGCCTGCAGCAGCACGCTGCGCAGTTGGCGCACGACACGACCGCCGCGCCCGCCGAATCACCCATGCTCGAACGCGCGGAACCGGATCGTCGGGTCGCGCCCGATCTGCTCGACCAGCGCGACCTCCCACTCGAGGTAGGCGCGTGCGTGCTGTTCGTAGTCGCTCGCGTGGTCGTAGGGCTTGTACCAGACGTCGTCGAGCGTCGTCGTGGCGCGCTCGATGCCGGACTCCACGGGCAGGCCCGCCGAGAGCCAGGCGGCGTTGCCGCCTTGCAGCACGCGGACCGTCGCGTCGGGCCAGTGCACCGCGGCCTCGGCGGCGGCCAGCTGCGCCAGCGTGCCGTCTTCGGACGTGAGCACCACCTGTCGCGCCGGCCCGATCCGTTCGCGCGCCTGCCCGAGTCGCGACCGCACCGCCCACCACGCGCCGGCGATGTGACGGTCGCGAAAGCGCAGGCTGGTCGACAGGTCGATCACGACACGACTCGCCTGCGCAGCCCCGGACCCCGGGCCCGAACCCAGCGCATCCGCGGTCACGACCGGCCACGCCCCCAGGCCCGGCACGACACGCTGGCGCGGTCCGGTCTCGGTGGTCCAGCCGGCAAAGCCGTCGTCGCCCTCGGGCTCCAGCACGAACACGTCGCGCCAGCCCATCTGAACCAGCCACGACGCCGTCATCACCGAGCGCACGCGTGCCGGGTCGACGCACACGATGCGCGACCCGCGAACACCCACGTATTCGTCGGTCGCCTGCACCAGCTGCCCACCCGGCGCGTGGCGTGAACCGGCAATGCGCCGCGCGTCGAACTCCTGGCGCGTGCGCACGTCGAGCAGGTACAGCGTGCGGTCGGTGTCGCGCTGCCACGCCTGGACCTGGGCTCGGGTGGCGAACGGCACGTCGAAGCGGCGCGCCACCCGGGCGGCCGCCTCTCGGGCGCGCTCGGCACCGGCGGCGGTCGGCATCGGCGCCTCGCGCGTGGCGCCCCGCTCGCACGCGAAGCCGGCCAGCTCCCAGCCCATCGTGCCGTCCTTCAGCGCGACCACCTTGTTGGGGATGCCGGCGTTGCGCAGCGACTGGCAACCGATGATGCTGCGCGTGCGGCCCGCGCAGTTGACCACCACCAGCGTGTCGGGGTCCGGGGCCAGGTCGTGCACGCGAAAGACCAGCTCGGCGCCGGGTGCGTCGACGCCGCCCGGGATGTTCATCCGGTGGTATTCGTCGTAGGGGCGGGAATCGAGGATCACCAGCTTGCGCCCGCTGTCGATCAGGCGGCGGACCTCCTGCGGCGGCACGCGCGGCGTGTCGTAGTGGTGCTCGACGAACTCGCCGAACGCCTTGGAAGGCACGTTGACGCCGCTGAACAGCTCGCCGCCCTCGGCACGCCAACCCGCGCAGCCCCCCTGCAGGATCGCGACGTCGGTGTAGCCCAGTTCGGCGAGCCGGGCGGCGGCGCGTTGTGCCAGTCCAGGGGAGGCATCGTCGTCACCGTCGTCGAGCAGCACCAGCGGCGCGGTCCGGCGCGGCACGAGGTCCTCGACCATCAATTCCAGTTGCGACAGGGGCAGCGAACACGCAAAGAACGGGTGCCCCTGGTAGTGCACGCCCTGCTCGCGCACGTCGAGCAGGGCGACCTCGGTGCCGGCGACCAGGCGTTCGCGCAGTTCGGCGCCGGAGACGGTCCGAATCGTCATCGACCGGCCTCAGTGCCCGGCGCGTGCTTCGCGGATGTCCGAGTGCGGCGGGAACACCGCCCACGCGTGCTCGTCGGGCTTGTAGTACTCGCGCCGGTGCAACTGCTCGAGCGCGAGACCGTACATGTGGAAGTTCAGCAGCGGCGCCTCGATGTGGATCGAGTGCAGGTCCTCGGGCATGAACGACACGCCGGAGCCCTGGCGCACCACGTGCTGCCCCTTCTCGCGGATGCCGCCGTCGTCGGTGCGGTCGTAGAACCGGTTGAGCTCCTCGCCGCTGACGCCGGCGATCACCGCCCACGTGGTGTGGTTGTGCGCGGGCGTGCCGTAGCCACCGAGCGACGCATTGGCGTACAGCGCGAAGCGGTGGTCGGGGTCTTCGGACAGCCGATACAGGCTCGAGCGGTTCTTCGAGCCGGGCGCGGGCGGCGGGAAGTCCTCGAGCGTGAACAGGTCGGTGCGTGCGGCCAGCGCCACCAGCCGCTGGCGGATCTTTGCCAGGCTCGAGCGGTCGACGTCGTGGCGCGCCTCGATCCCGCGGATGTCCGCGACTGCGGCGGCGATCTCCCGGTGGCGTTCTTCGGTGCGGTTCACGTGGACTCCTTCGGCACCGTGGCCGGCCGGCGCGGTAGGGGCGGGGCGCGGTCACCGGTCGGTCGCGCAGGCCCAATGCGGGCACAGCCGATGGTATCGTCCTGCCGGCACGAGTCAAGGTGCCCGAGTGCAGGCGTGCCCGAGGGCACTGTGGCGAGCACCCGGTACCCGAGGGCACGCAACGGAGGACGACATGAGCACGCTGACCAAACTGGCGCTCGGAATGATGGGGCAACTGCGGCCCAGGCCCGCCCAGGGCGACGGCGCAGCGTCGATTGCGCTGCCCGAGCCCGTTCGACACGGCGGCATGCCGCTGATGGACGCGCTCGCCAAGCGCCACTCGTCACGCGAGTTCGCGCGCCGGGAGCTGCCGCTGCCGGTGCTGTCCGGCCTGCTGTGGGCCGCGTACGGCGTCAACCGCAAGGACGGCGGTCGCACCGCGCCTTCGGCGCTGAACGCGCAGGAGATCGACGTCTACGTCGCGCTGCGCTCGGGCGCGTACCTGTACGACGCCGAGATGAACGCGCTCCAGCGGGTGGCGGCGAGCGACCTGCGCAGCGTGACCGGCTACCAGGACTTCGTCGACGAGGCGCCGCTGGACCTGGTCTTCGTGGCCGACCACGCGCGCATGAAGCTGGTGCCGGTCGGCCAGCGCGAGAGCTACGCGTCGGCCGCGGCCGGCGCCATCTCGCAGAACGTCTACCTGTTCGCGGCCGCCCACGGGCTGGCCACGGTGATCCGCGCGTGGATCGACCGCGGTGCGATCGCCGACGCACTGGGCCTGACCCACGATCAGCAGGTGCTGCTGTCGCAGACCGTCGGATACCCGAAGCGCTGATCGCCGCGTCGCACGCGCGCTCAGGCCCGGTGCGCCGCGACGTCGTGCAGTGCGCGTCGCCAGTACCCGCGCGTGCGCTCGCCGATGCCGCAGCCCGGTTCGGCGTCGCACAGCCGCAGCAGCCCCTGCTGCAACGCCCGCGCCTCGTCGGCCAGGCCCAGCGCCGCCAGGCTGCGGACCATCCGCGTCAGCCGAAGGCTGTTGTGGGTGTCGCGGTCGAACCAGTTCGAGCGGCGCGCCGCCCAGTTCGGCCCGGGCGCGAGCGTGATCGAATCGCCGGGCCGGCCGGATTCGAGTTGCAGGCCGTAGAAACGCAGCATGCGCCGCAGGCTGGCCCGCACGCTTGCCCGCAACCCCGGCTCCGCCAAGAAGGCCGAGACCGTCGCCGGGTCGAGCACGGGCGCGCCGGGGTTGGCGCCGCTGCGCTCGGCCAGCGGAAACAGCCACTGGATGAAGTCGTGCGTCGCCTCGAGCCAGCGATCGTCCTGCGCCAGGATCGCGCGCAGCGTGCGGCCGCGGTCGTCCGGACCCTGATCGCGGTAGAAACCGAGCAGCGGACGTGTGGTCTGATTCATGTGTGGTCTGATTCATGGGTGCGGAATGAGTCACCCGACGTCGGCATTGTCGGCGAGCGTGATCAGACCGACAATTCCGCGGCCGGCACGCAGCGGCCGCTTCCACCTCCGAAGGACTCGCGGCAATGACTTCTCCCACCGTCCTCGTGATCCCGGGCAGCGCCCGCAGGCAGGCGCTGTCCAGGCGCATGGCGGCAGCCGCAGCGGCCGCCCTGACCGAAACGGGCGCGGCGGTGACGCTGCTGGACCTTGCCGATCACCCGCTGCCGCTGTACAACGGCGACCTCGAGGCGAGCCAGGGCCTGCCCGCAGGCGTCGTCCACCTGCAGCGCCTCATCGCATCGCACCAGGCACTGCTGGTGGCCACGCCCGAGTACAACGGCTCGGTGCCGGCGCTGCTCAAGAACACGCTCGACTGGTGCTCGCGCGCCGACCCGGGCAACCCGGCGGTCTCGGGCGGCGCGATCTACGCGAACAAGCCCGCCGCGATCGTCAGCACGTCGCCGGGTGCGCTGGGCGGGATGCGGGCGCTCTTTCACCTGCGCGACATGCTGGGGTACCTGGGCATGCTGGTGGTCCCCCAGCAGCTGGCCATCGGCCAGGCCGACAAGGCATTCGGGCCCGACGGCACGCTGCTCGACGAGCGGCACGTCAAGGCGCTGACGGCCGTGGCGCAGACGCTCGTGTCGACGGCGGCGCGGCTGTCGGCGACCCGCCTCTGATGCACTGCATGGCGCAGCGCGTTCGCGCCCCCCTTGACCCTTTGCCGGAGCCCCTATGCCTGCACTCGTCCTGCGCGAAGACCGCGATGGCCTCGCCACCCTCACGCTGAACCGGCCCGACAAGCTCAACGCGCTGACCGTCGCGCTGTTCGCGGAACTGCGCGCGCACGTCGAGCGCATCGCGAGCGAGTCGGACCACGTCGGACTGGTCGTCGTGCGCGGCGCCGGCAAGTGCTTCTCGGCCGGCCACGACCTGGCCGACATCTCGCACGGCGAGGGTCCCCCGACACCCAGCTTCCAGGCCGACACGATCGAGCGGCTGGCGCGGCTGCCGCAGCCGGTGATCTGCGCCGTGCACGGCCACTGCTACACCGGCGCGCTGGAGCTGGCGCTCGCCGGCGACCTGATTCTGGCCGCGCAATCGGCGCGCTTCGCCGACACGCACTCCCGCTGGGCGCTGACCCCGATCTGGGGGATGAGCCAGCGGCTGCCGCGGCGCGTGGGCGTGGCAAAGGCCCGCGAGATGATGTTCACCGCCCGCACCTACCCGGGCGACGAGGCCGCGGCGATGGGCCTGGCCAACGTCTGTGTGCCCGACGAGCAGTTCGACGCCGAGCTCGAGAAGCTCGCCCGCACGATCCTGGCCAACTCCTGGTTCAGCCACCGCGCCAACAAGCGGCTGCTCGACGAGACCGAGGGCCTGCCGCTGCGCGCCGGGCTGTCCTACGAGATCCACCGCAGCGAGGGCCGCGGCCCCGACATGCAGCAGCGGATCGCCGCCTTCATGGGCAAGCGC
>CAYGZN010000056.1:0-2957 GCA_964354355.1 uncultured Burkholderiaceae bacterium
CCTTGCGCACGAAGCTGTAGAGCAGCAGCGACGCATTGGGCAGATGCGCCGTGATCGCGTCGAGCCGGCCCAGCGCCACGAGCGCGTCGTCGAAGCGGCGCCGCAGCGCGGGCGACCAGACGACCGGCGGGTCGGGCGGCAGCGGCGCCGGCACGAACGCCCGGACACGCTCGCCGGCCGTGGCAATCTCGACGTAGCTACCGGGTGGCGGTCTGCGCAAGTGGCGTCAACCTAAAACAAGGGCCCCTGTTATTTTAGGTTAGACCTATAAAGTAAAACAAGCGAATCCGCCAATGCAGGCTTCACGGACGGTTGCCGAGGCGGCAGCCCGTTCTCGCGTACACGCCCGAGTACACATTCACCGCGACGAATCGACAGTGGCCCGATTCACAAGCCTCCTCCGCAATTCACCCGCTTCTGCATCGCACGCTGCGATCAGCACGTTCTTCGAGCCGGCGTACGAATCCAATATGCGGTGACAGGTCAAGACCGCACGAATTGACCCAATCGAACGATTCGGTCAAAATGCACTCCGTTGCCACGCAACCGGGGACGCCGTAATGAAGATCTACACCGCCAACGAAGCCAAGACTCACTTCGGTGCGTTCATCGACGATGCGCAGCGTGCGCCGGTGCGCGTGATGCGCCGGGACCGGGTGGTGGGCGTGATGGTCAGTGCCCAGGACTACGAGGCAATGCGCGCGTTCTACGCCGATCGTCTGCAGCAGACCATGGACCGGGTCGCCGAGCAGGCGGCACGAGCAGGGCTTTCGCAGGAGAAGCTGGCCGAGCTGCTCGCCGATGAGCGCTGAGGCCGCCCTTCGGGCGGTCGTCGACACCAACGTCTGGATCAGTGCCTTTCTGACCAAGGTGGGCGCGCCCGCCATCGTCGTGCGCAGGATCCTCGAGGTCGGGCAGCCGGCGTTCAGCGAGGCGACCTTTGCAGAACTCGCAACCCGTCTTTGGCTGCCCAAGTTCGACCGCTACGTGAGCCTGGAAGACCGCAAGGCGTTGCTGCACGACGCCGGGGCCGTGGCCCACTGGGTGGAGGTTCCTGCCGGGCTCGCCGCGCGGACTTTCTGTCGCGATGCTCAGGACGACAAAGTCATCCACGCGGCGCTGGCCTGTGGAGCGCCTTGGCTGATCACGGGCGATCGGGATCTCCTGGCTTTCCCGTCCCAATCCGGATTGCGCATCCTGACGCCTGCCGACGCGCTGCAACGGCTGGAAGCTCGCCATTGAGCTACTTTGCCAAGGGCCCCATGAGTGCCCGTTGAGCATGATCGAGCGCCGCCACGCAGCGGCTGACCTCGCGCGCATCGTCCACCGGCACGCCGGGCTGTTCGTCGATCTCGTACAGCAGCAGGTCCGCGAGCGAGGACTGCGTGCCCTCGATCTGTGAGGACAGCACCGCTTCCTTGCGCACGAAGCTGTAGAGCAGGAGCGCTGCGTTGGGCAGCAATGCCGTGACGGCGTCCAGCCGCCCGAGCGCCACCAGCGCCGCGTCGAAGCGCCGCCGCATGGCGGCCGACCACACGAGCGGCGGCCCCGGCGGCAGCGGCGCCGGCACGAAGGCCTGGAACGGCTCGCCGGCTGTCGCGACGTTGACGTAGCGGCCGGGAGCGGGTCGGCGCATGCGCGGGGGAACCTATAACAAGGGCCGGCGTTGTTTTAGGTTAGGCCATGAAGGTAAGCCAATGTCGGGGCTTGTTATTCGGTCGGGGAAGTCATGGTTCGGCCCGCTTCGCGTCAGGCGACCGCGCTCCCCAGTGCCACAATGCCTCCACGGGCACGGCGTGCAGCTTCGCGCCGAACGGCACGACCTCGCTGCCGGTGTACAGCACGATGCCGCGCCGGAAGCGCCGCCCGGCGACTTCGGCGAGCACCCGCAGACCCTTGAAGTCCGCGGCCGAGACCGTCGCCGCACTCTTGACCTCGATGCCCACCAGCGCTCCACCGCGCCGCTCCAGCACGAGGTCCACCTCGTCGCCCTCGTGCGTGCGGAAGTGGTACAGCGCGGGCGGATCGGCGCTCCAGCCGGTCTGCTTGACGAGCTCCATCGAGACGAAGGTCTCCAACAGACCGCCGAGCAGGCTGCGGTCCTGGGCGAGCCGCGCGTCGTCGACGCCCATCAGATGCGCGGCGAGACCCGTGTCGGTGAGCAGCACCTTCGGCGTCTTGACCAGCCGCTTGCCGATGTTGGCGTGCCAGGGCGGCAGCAGCCGCACGAGGAATACGGTCTCCAGCAGCGCGAAGTAGCGCTTGAGCGTCGATTGCGGCAGTCCGGTGCCGCGCGAAAGGTCCGCGTAGTTCAGTTGCGCCATCGGCCTCGAGGCCAGCAGGGTGAGCAGGCGCGGCAGCTCGGTCAGCCCCTCGATGCGGGCCAGATCGCGTACGTCGCGCTGCAGGATCGTCGTCACGTAGGCATCGAACCAGGCACGGCGTCGCTCGGCCGATGCGAGCGGCACCACCTCCGGATAGCCGCCATGCAGCACGCGCTCCGCCAGGCGCGCCGATGCGGCCGGTCCACCGAACGCCTGCGGCGCATCCCCGAAGGCCGCCTCGATGAACCCTTCGACGGCGCCTTCGACCTCGCCCTGCGAGAACGGCCACAGGGGCACGATCTCCATGCGCCCGGCGAGCGACTCCGCGACCCGCGGCACCAGCAGCACGTTGGCCGAACCGGTGAGCAGGAACCGTCCCGGCGTGCGCCGGCGATCCACGGCCGCCTTGATGGCCAGCAGCAGCTCGGGCGCGCGCTGCACCTCGTCCAACACCAGCGGCTGCGCGAAGCCCGCCAGGAACCCGGCCGCGTCGCCGCGCGCCGCGCCCAGCATCGTCAGGTCATCGAGGGTGACATAGCGCGCACCGACCTCTTCCGCCACCGCGCGCGCCAGCGTGGTCTTGCCCGTCTGCCGCGCGCCGTGCAGCAGCACGACGGGCCGGTCGGCGAGCGC
>CAYGZN010000056.1:3057-12018 GCA_964354355.1 uncultured Burkholderiaceae bacterium
GCGGGCCCGCACTCGATGGGCGCGCGAAAGGGCTTCCGTTGACGAGTGCAATGCGTGGTGTGACACTCCGCGCTCACCTGGGCGCACGGCCGGCATCGAGCGCTCACCCCACACGACCGGAGAGACGATGAAGCAATTTGTTCGAAAGCTGGGATGGACCGCGATCGGCCTCGCGACGATCGGTGGATGTGCGGGCATGCCCGGCGACACGGCGAGCGGCACGAGCTTCTTCGTGACCAGCGTCGGGCCCGGCAAGGGCGGGGACCTGGGCGGACTCGCCGGAGCCGACGCACACTGCCAGTCGCTCGCGCAGGCGGCGGGTGCGGGCGGCCGCGTCTGGCGTGCATACCTGAGTACGCAGGCGCCGGCACTGTCCGATCCGAACTTCGTCAACGCCCGCGACCGGATCGGCCCCGGCCCCTGGTACAACGCCAAGGGCGTGCTGATCGCGCGCAATGTCGACGAGTTGCACTCGGCGAGCAACAACCTGAACAAGGAGACGGCGCTCGACGAGCGCGGCAACCTCGTCAACGGCCGCACCGAGAAGCCGAACAAGCACGACATGCTGACCGGGTCGCGACCCGACGGCACCGCATTCGCCGGTGCGCCGTTCCCCGACATGACCTGCGGCAACTGGACGAAGAGCACGGCCGACGGTGCCGCGATGACCGGCCACCACGACCGGGCGGGTCCGATCGCGAACGCGTGGGCGACGTCGTGGAATTCCTCGCATCCGACCCTGGGCTGCAGCCAGGAGCGTGTGCGGCCGACCGGCGGCGACGGTCTGTTCTACTGCTTCGCGGCGAAGTAGCCGCGTGGCAGAACTCCGCGCGTGCATGCGCATGGAGCGTGTCATGGTGAGTTGCGTGAAGTCCCTGCTGGCTGCGGTGGTGCTGGCCGTGTCCGTCCCGTTCGTCCAGAGCGCCGAGATCGAGCGTCGCCCGGTGCAGTTCGCCAAGGGGGCGTCGTCGGCAACGGTCAAGGGGACGATCAAGGGGGATCAGACGATCGACTACGTGTTGCGGGCCAAGGCGGGCCAGACCATGCGCGTGAAGCTCGACACCCGTCATTCGTCCCTGTACTTCAACGTGCTGCCGCCCGGGTCGGAGACGGCGCTGCACGTGGGCTCGACGTCGGGCAACGAGTGGGCCAGCGCGCTGCCCGCCGATGGCGAGTACACGGTACGGACCTACCTGATGCGCAGCGCCGCGCGCCGCAACGAGAGCGGCAGCTACACGATGACGATCGGCATCACCGGCGCCGCCGTGCAGGGCGCCGCGCCGGCGGGCGACGCCAAGGTGCCCGGCACCGCCTATAACGCCACGGGCAAGGTGCCGTGCAGTCTGGGCGCCGACCCGGAGCGACAGTGCGACTTCGGGGTCATCCGCGGGGCCGCCGGCAGCGCAGAGGTTCACGTCACGCCGCCCGGCACCAACAAGCGCGTGCTGAAGTTCTCCGGCAGCACCGTGAGCACCGACGGCACGGTGAAGGCCACCCAGCGCGGGGATGAGTGGTCCATCGAGGTCAACGACTTCGAGAAGTACCGCATCCCCGAGGCGGTCATCACGGGCGGCTGACACCACCACCATGCTCGAATCGCTGGCTGGCTTGCTGGTGCAGCAGCCGGGCCGGCTGCTGGCCGTGGCGCTGGTGCTGCTGGCGGCGTGGCGGTCGCTGCGGCGGCCGAACCCCTTGTGGATTCCGGGGCTGCTGTGGCTCGCCTACGCCGGGTGGGAGTGGCTGGTCGTGACCCGGACACCGGAGGCGAACATACGCGTCGACCTGCTGCTGATCTGGCCGGTGGTCGGGCTTGCGACGCTCTGGGCGGTCGTCAGCATCGCGTGGCGACGGTGGCGCGGCGGGAGCAACCGGCGCTGCGGGTGAGGGCGCCATGAGCACGCTGTCGAGCCAGCTATCATCGCCACAGGGAGTTGCGGTCAAGATCTAGCTGGACCGTAGTGAGGCTCGGCCGCGATTCACTCGTTCCTGCATCGGGAGCCTTTGAGGGAAGTCCAGCGGCGCAGGAGAAAGGTCCGGGGCAGGCTACTCTTCGAGCGTTCCCCGCCGGGATCGAATGCTTCGCCGAGGGCAGGACGCAGTCCGACGGAACGCCCAACGCTCAGTTGCACCACCCGCAGCCGACGATATGTCGATGCAGCGCCCGGGCTCTTTCGCTCTGTTGCAAAGCCGTTCCGGCTCTGCAGGAGTCGTCGATCGTCCGTCGGCAACCGTCATCGAACGTTCTCGATTTCGACATCGCGGGGAAACACGGATCTGGAATCCTTGCGCGGTGGGTTGCGCAGGAGGTGCGAGCACCGCTCGATTTGCGCACCGGCAGCGCGGTTCGTGCGCCTGCCCCGAGAACGTCATGCGCCGGGACTTGTCCGGCGGTGTCGCGGCGCTGTCCGGCGTGCCGGGTCGGCGCATCCGTCAACGCCGCCCCGCCGTGGGCGGCCCACAATCCATTCTGGAGAAGAAGCGATCATTAGTAGCGACGAAATGGTCGTGCTGTTCGACACCGTGGCCGAGAGCCAACGTGCTGAAAAGGCGCTCGAGGCTGCCGGCTTCCCGGATCCGGAAGTGAACACGCTTGATCGGAACGCGATCAGTGCGCTCGTCGGCAAGGGCGACTTCGGCCCGGCCTTCTGGCGCACCCTCTTCGGCCACTAGGTGACACTGTACGAAGGCGCCGCTTTCAAGAAGGCGCTGTCGAGCGGGGGCGCAATCCTGACCGTGCGCACCCACAACGACGAGGAGGCGAAGCGTGCCGAGAAGGTTCTTGCCAAGCACAACCCGGTCGACATCGAGGCGCGAGGCGCCGGCCTGATCGCGGAGCACCGGGCGCTCGGCGACGTCAAGGACGAGGTGCTGAAGCTCGCCGAGGAACAGCTCGACGTCGGCAAGCGCAGCGTCGAGACCGGCAGGACCCGTATCCGTCGCTACGCGGTCAAACGCCCCGTCAGGAGGTCGAGATCGAGCGCCTCGACGAGCAGGGCCGAGTCAGGCAACCGTAGCGCCCGAGCGGCGCGCGAAACGAATGCCCCCGGCGATGCCCGGGGCATCTACACCTCGACCTCTGTCAGGTCCTCCGCGATCACCAGTCGTCCGCGGAAATCGCGCGACACTTCTTCACGCAGGCGCCCGATCATCGAGTCGTCGGCGCGCGGGCGGTGATGGGTGAGCACAAGCGTCTTGACCCGGGCTGCTGCGGCGATCTTGCCGACGGTGTCGCCGCAGGCCAGCGTCAACCTGGACAGCCGCTCGAAGTGGGGCGACGTGATCTCCGCGCCGGCCAGATAGCAGCACTGAACGAGCACGTCTGCGTCGTGCGCCAGTCGTTGCAGTCCGCCGCAGTCGACCGTGTCGCCGCTGATTGCGATGGCCTTGCCGTCGCACTCGAACCGGTAGCCATAGCAGATCCAGCGCTTCAGGAATGCCGGCGACAGGTCGAGCCCGTGGCCGTGCACGACCGCTTCGGCGCTGACCCGCCAGGCGCCGGCGTCGTGCACCGGGCCGGTGGCGACGTCGACTGCGTTCACCGGCTTCCAGCCGCCGAACGAAGGCTCACCGTCGCTGCGCCACTCGATGTCCTTGTCGTAGACCTGCGTGAGCAGCGCCTGGACGATGCGTCGTGTCTCCGGCGGTCCGAACACCTCGAGCGGTTCCTGGCGCCCGTCGAGCCACGACGACAGCGCCAGGTCGTACAGGTCGCCGATGTGGTCGAAGTGGTGGTGCGTCACGAAGAGCTTGCGGATGCTCGCCGGTCGGATGCCCGCGCGAACCAGTTGTACCGTGACGCCTCGACCCGCATCGAACAGGATGTTCTCGTCGCCGTGCCGGATGAGCGTTGCCGGACCGCAGCGGTGCGGGTCGGGTCGCGGACCGCCGGTGCCAAGCAATTTCACGCTCAGTTTCATCGACCTCTCACTCCTACGGCGCGAGCGTCTCGGCCGCCAGCGGGTCGGGCGAGCCCCCGGGCGCGAAGCCGACCTGGATGCGCAACGGCCGATCGATCGGGCGGTCATCTTATACCGCGGGCATTCGCAGCGCTCTCATCACCGATGGCGCACGCTCCGTCGCGAGTGTGAGCGCGGGATCTCATTGAACCCCGCGAGCGTGGAACGCTTCGCACCGTCGATCGAGACTGCCTGCGCCATGCCCCGCGCATGCATGCAGGTGCCGCAAAGCGCCGCCTCGCCCTTGCGCAGCACCTTGCCCGGCATCAAGTGGACGTTTGGGTAGCCCTCGGGGACCTCGTGCCTGGCCTCGGCGTCGCCCCCGCCGTTGCCGCCGCCCGACGGGGCATCGGCCGCACGTCTGCCGCTGCCCGGCGCTCGGCAGCCCGCTGCGGGCTGGCGCTGCCCGCGGCGCGCGACGGGGCTGAAACTGGAGATCGATTCCCGATCCTCCTTCTGCCCACCTGGTGAACCCGCTGCCGATTCCCCTCGCGCTGGCGAGCACGGCGCTCGCTTGTGCCGGCGCCTGGATGCTGCCTGCCGCCGCGCAGGGCCAGGCCGCGCCGGCGGCTGCGGCCGTTGCGGCCGCATCGCCTGCGGCCACTGACGCATCCTCGCCGCCCGCGCAGGGCTCGGGGCCTGCGTCGGCCACGATCGTGTTCGACCCTTCCGAAGCACACCGCCAGGCCGTCGCGCTGGCGCGCCGCGGCGAGCCGCAGCGCGCGGTGCCGATCCTGGAGCGACTCGTGGCGCAGTACCCGCAGCAGCCGGTCTATGCGCAGGATCTGGCGGTCGTCTCCCATTGGGCCGGCGAACATGGCAAGGCGCTGGAACAGGCCGCCCGCTTCGATGCGGCGAGTGCGCCGGACTACGTGCTGGATGCGCTGGGCGGTGCCGCCCGCGCATTGGGACGTCCGGCCGAAGCGCTTCGCTGGTACGACCTGGCCGCCAGCCGGGCCGCTTCGAGCCCGGACCCGGCCGCGCTGCGACTGCAGCTGTCGAGGACGTACCTGCTTGCGGACGCCGGGCGCGGCGACGAGGCGCTCGCGCTGTCGCAGCGGCTGGCCGCCGAGCATACGAACGATGCGCGGGTGTGGCTCGCCCGCGGTTACGTGCTGCGCCAGCAGGACAGCCTCGCGCCGGCGCTGCTGGCGTACGCCAAGGCGCACGAGCTGGCACCAACCGATCCCGACGCGATCAAGGCCCAGGTGATCCTGCTGCGCCGCCTGGGTGCGCCGTATCAGGCGCAGGCGCTGCTCGAGCGGCACGGGCCGCTGCTCGACGCGCAGGAACTGGCCGTGCTCAGGCAGGACCAGGCCGCGCAGGCGTTTCGCTGGGGCGCGCTGGACCCGTCGCGGATGCCGGTCCGGGCTGCGGCGCTCGACGACGCGCTGCGCCGCATGGACGACAACGCGCAGCGGCTGGCGGGTGACGAGGCCTCGGTCCGCCGCGATTCGCAGGACGTCGACCGCCTGGCCGCGCTGGTCGAGCGGCGACGCAACGCGCAGGCCGTCGCAGTGTACGAGTCCCTCGTCGAGCGCGGCGCGGTCGTGCCCCCGTACGGTCTGGGCGCTGCCGCCGCGGCCTATGCCGCGCTGCGCCAGCCCGAGCGGGCCCTGGCGCTGTTCGACGCCGCGCTCGCCGGCGATCCCGATCACTTCGAGTGGCGCATGGGGCGGTTCTACGCGCTGGCCGACGCGGGCCGCATGCGCGATGCGCAATCGGCGATCGATGCGCTGCTCGCGGACACGCCGGCCCGCCGCGACGCCGACAACCCGAAGCGCGCGCGCGACAACGAGGACCGGGTCGGGGTGCTGACCGCCCAGGCGCAGTCGCGCGCCTATGCCGAGCAGTACGCGGATGCGCGCCGCATGCTGGACTCGCTGGTGCGTTCGCAGCCGTTCGACAGCGGCACGCACGTGGCGCGTGCCGCCCTGTCGGAGTGGCGCGGCCATCCGCGGTCCGCGCAGGAGCAGTTCGAATATGTGCTCGGCGTCGATCCCTCGAACGTCGAGGCGCACACCGGGCTGGTGGCGGCCTACACCGGCATGGGCGATTTTCCGGCGGCCGACCAGGCGCTCGGCCTGGCCGTGCGCATCGACCCGGACCACCCGTCGGTGACGGATGCGCTGCGCCGGCAGCAGCTGGCGCGCTCGGGCTGGATCTCGGGTGGCATCGACCACAGCCAGGACTTCGAGTCGCGCCAGACCCTCTACGGGCTGCGGGGCGCCTCGCCGCTGCTCGGTGATCACTGGCGCCCCTTCGTTGGGGTCGACCGCCTGGACGGGGAACTCGACGACGGCCAGCGGGTCGGCGAGACGCGGCCGGTGGTCGGACTGCAGTGGGTGCGGCGCGGTCTGCTCGCCGAGGTTTCGGCGCAGTGGTATCCGTCCGCCGACCGCACCGGCTACGCCGCGCGCGCGGAGGGGTGGCTCGACGACCAGTGGCGAGTCCGCGCCGGCGGCTCGACCGTCACGCCTTTCGTCGCGCTGCAGGCCGTGGCCGCGGGCATCTACGCGTCGCAGATCGACCTGGGCGTCGCGTGGCGGCGCGACGAGTCCCGCCGGATCGCCTTCGACGCGATGCGCCAATCGTATTCCGACGGCAACCGCCGCAACGAGTTCGGCCTGGGCTGGAGCGAGCGCTGGAAGGAGTGGACCGACGCGCGGTTCAGCACGCAGGCATCGGCCTACACGATGTCGAACACGCTCGAGACGGCGCCGTACTTCAACCCGAGCCGCGGCTCGACGCTGTCGGGTGACCTGCTGTACGAGCGCGCGGGTTGGCGCCACCTGAACGGCTCGCTGTGGCACGAGTTCGGCATGCGGCTCGGCGCGTTCGACCAGAGCGGCTACGCGGTGACCTCGATCGCCGGGCTGCGCTACGGGCTGCGCTGGCGCCCCGACGACGCGACCGACCTGACGTTCGGCTACTGGTTGACCCACCGCGCGTACGACGGCGCGTACGGGTACTACCACAACGCCAACCTCTCGCTGGTCAGGAGGTTCTGACGATGCGATCCGCTGCTGCACGTGCATGGACACGTCGCGCCCTGCGCTCGCTCAGGGCTGCGGTCGCCAGGCTGTTGGTGACCGCGCTGGCGGCGACCACACTGGCGGTCGCCACCCTGAAGGTCACCACGCCGGCGAGCGCGCAGCAGGCCGGCGCGCCTGGCTCGCAAAGCGGACTCGGCGCCGCGCACCCGCAGTCCGCCGGCACGGTGCGGCTCGCGATGGCCCCGGGCAGCGCGCCGGCACCGATCCTTCCGGTCGAGCTGCCGGCGGGCCACTTCGTGACGCTGTCGTACCACGACGTCGTGCGCGACTACCGTCGGACGACCGAGGCGGATTCGGTCGAGACCTCGGCGCTGGCCAGCCAGTTCGGCTGGCTCGCGCAGAACGGCTACACGGTGATCGGCGTCGACGACCTGCTGGCCGCGCGTCGCGGCGAGCGCGCATTGCCGCGCAAGGCGGTCTGGCTGACCTTCGACGACGGCTACCAGTCGTTCTACACGGAGGTCTTCCCGCTGCTCAAGGCGTTCGGCTACAAGGCCACGCTGGCGCTGGTCGGTGCGTGGCTCGATGCGCCCGCCGATGCGACGGTCACGTACGACGACAAGCCGATGCCGCGCAGCGCCTTCCTGAGCTGGGAGCAGCTGCGCGAGATGAGCGCCTCGGGACTGGTCGAGCTCGCGTCGCACTCGTACGACTCGCACCAGGGCCTCCTCGCCAACCCGCAGGGCAACACGATGCCGAAGCTCACCGCGCGCCGCTACGACCCGCAGGCGCGGGGCTACGAGTCGGCCGACGCGTGGCGGGCGCGGGTGCGCGACGACCTCGCGCGCAACGCCGAGCTGATCGAACGCCAGACCGGCCGGCGGCCCCGCGTCATGGCCTGGCCCTATGGCAGCTACAACGGCGAGCTGCTGCGGATCGCCGAGTCGCTGGGCATGCCGGTCACGCTGACACTGGACGCCGGGCCCAACGACATCGCCCGCCCGCTGTCGCAGGTCCGGCGCAAGTACGTCAACGGCAATCCGAACATCGGGACCTTCGCCGCGATGGTCCGTGACTGGGATCGCGTCCCCGACATGATCCGGCCGATCCACGTCGACCTGGACTACGTCTACGACCCCGACCCCGAGCAGCAGGAGCGCAACCTGGGCAAGCTGCTGGACCGGATCAAGGCGGCGCGGGCCGGCACGGTGTTCCTGCAGGCGTTCGCCGACCCCGACGGCAACGGCGCGGCCGACGCGCTGTACTTCCCGAACCGGCACCTGCCAATGCGCGCCGACCTGTTCTCGCGGGTCGCCTGGCAGTTGCGCACGCGAGCCGGCGTGGCGGTGTACGGCTGGCTGCCGCTGATGGCGTTCGAGTTGCCCGCCGGGCACCCGGCCCGGGACCACCGCGTTGTGTCGAGGGCCCCTGGCGCAGCTTCGGCCGCCTACCCGAGACTGACGCCGTATTCGCCGCAGGTGCGCGAGACGGTGCGCGAGATCTACGAGGACCTGGCCCTGCACACGCAGCTGGCCGGCGTGCTGATCCACGACGACGCCACCCTGTCGGACTTCGAGGACGCCAGCGAGTGGGGGCGCGCGCACTACGCGCAGCAGTGGCAGCTGCCCGGGTCGGTCGAGTCGATCCGCGCGGATCCCGGGCTGCTGTCCCGCTGGAGCGCGCTCAAGACCGAGCACCTGTCGCTGTTCGCGCGTGAGGCCGCCGACGCGGTCCGCTGGCACCACCCCGGCGCGCGGATCGCGCGCAACGTCTACGCGCGGCCCGTGCTGCAGCCGGGATCGCAGCAGTGGTTCGCCCAGAGCCTGCCCGATGCGCTGAAGCACTTCGACTGGGTGGCCGTGATGGCGATGCCGTACATGGAGGGCGCCGCCGACCCGCAGCGCTGGCTGACCGAGCTCGTGCAGCGGGTGGCCGACGTGCCCGGCGGGCTGGATCGGACCGTGTTCGAGATCCAGGGCGGGTCAGAAGCGCTCGGCGCCCAGGCCGCG
>CAYGZN010000057.1:0-11770 GCA_964354355.1 uncultured Burkholderiaceae bacterium
CGCGCCGCCCGCGGCCAGCCCGCGCCACCAGCCGGGGCCTTCGACCACCGGTCCGGGCCAGGGGAACTTGGCCTGGCTCTGGCTGTCGTGGAGCCCCCAGTTGCCGCCCATGGCGCCCTCCTGGCGGCGCTTCCACGGCTGGTCGAATCCCTCGATCAGGTTGTACGGGATCCGCTGCTCCTGGGCCACCCGCGTGAACTGCCGGATGAAGTGGGCCTGCTGCACCCGCCCGGGGACGGCGTCGCGCCGCGCGCGACCGGCGCTGGGCCACCCGGTCTCGCCGATCATGATCTCGCGCCCCGGCAACGCCGCCTGCATCTGCCGGTAGACGGCCACGACGTGCTCGATCGCGGCGTCGATGCCGACCGGTTCGTCCTCCCAGTAGGGCAGCAGGTGGATCGTCACGAACGAGACCGCGGGCGCGACGGTCTTGTGCTTCAGCCAGAACTCCCACACGTCGGCATAGGTGACGGGCATCGGCACCTCGCTGCGCACACGCTCGATGTACTTCACCAGGTCGGCTTCGGGCAGTTCGCGCCGCAGCAGCACCTCGTTGCCGACGATGACGGCCTTCACGACGTCGGGGTACTCGCGGGCCAGCGCCACCGTTCGGGCCAGTTCGCGCTCGTTGTTCGCGCGGTTGCGCCCGATCCAGGCGCCGAGCATGACCTGCATGCCGAGTCGCCGTGCGACCGAGGGCACCGCATCCAGGCCCTGATCGACAGAGTATGTACGCACACACTTCGTGCGCTGGGACAACACGCGCAGATCGGCCTCGATCCGTTCGGGCGTCACCCGCGCCAGCGGGTCGAACGGCGACTCGCCGTCCAGCCGGAACGGCGCGTAGGACACGCAGTCGAATCGCTCGGCGCCGGGTTCCGGCACCGGGCGCGGCAACCCGAGCGCGACCCAGTACCCCAGCGCGGCCAGTGCCAGCGGCCCCAGCAGCGCGACGGCCAGCCCGTGGCCCGATCGAATTCTCATTTTTCTCCCGGCCATCGGGCCTCGAAACCGTGCCGGAAATCGGCCGCTGGGGTAAAATTAACTTGGCTGGCGCTGCGTGTACACCCATCGCGCATCCCTGACGTTGTAGGTCGGGAGCAGTGGCGATGGGCGGGGGTTCTGATTTTGCCCCGTCCATGCTGACTGCCGCCGTATCGGTCCTTCCCGCTGGAACAACGCATGCGGCCCCGTCCGGGTCGCGTACGGGCTGTCTGTTGCCTCGGGTCGCGACCGAACCCTACGGAGACGTTCGGGGGAGGCCGTCATGGCGGCCTCCCAAATCTAGACACGTTTCGGCGCAATCTGCCGGAACACCAGCGGGTGCCCGTGCAGACATGAAATCAAGCCGTTGGACAGGCCAACTCATCGGAGTGGGTCTCGCCGCAGCCATCGCGCTGGCCAATCTGCTGTTCTGGAACTGGATGAACCGGCCGCTGAGCGCCCCGGACCATCGCGGCCCCATTGCAGGCCTCGCCTACAACGCGTTCCAGCGCTGGGACAGCCCGATCGAGCAGCGGTTTCCGACCGAAGACGCGATCGGCCGAGACCTGACGATGATGGCAGGCCAGACACGGCGCATCCGCACGTACAGCTCCGCCGAATTCACTGCGCTGCCCGGGCTGGCGGGCGACCACGGGTTGCGCGTGACCGCCGGCGCCTGGCTCGACGGCCGCGAGGACAACGACCGCCGCGAGATCGAGGCGCTCAAGTACGCCACGCGGCTCAACCCGAGCATCGAGCGCGTGGTGGTCGGCAACGAGACGCTGCTGCACGGCTCGCAGACCTTCCAGCAGCTGACGACCTACCTGCGCGAGGTGCGCCGTTCGGTCCGCGTGCCGGTCTCCACGGCCGAGCCTTGGCACATCTGGCTGCGTTTCCCGGAGCTGGCCAAACACGTCGACTACATCACCGTGCACCTGCTGCCGTACTGGGAGGGGGTGCCTTCGGATGTCGCCGTGGGCTACGCGCTCGAACGCTTCGAGCAGATCAAGGCGCGGTTTCCGAACAAGCACGTGGTGATCGGCGAGATCGGCTGGCCCAGCCAGGGCGATCGAATCGACCGTGCCGGCAGCGTCGCCACGGCGTCGCCCGAGCAGCAGGCCAAGTTCATCCGCGAGTTCCTGTCGCGCGTCAAGGGCAAGCCGGTCGACTACTTCCTGATGGAGGCGATCGACCAGCCCTGGAAGGCCGACAACGAAGGACGCGTCGGCGCCTACTGGGGCATCTTCCATGCCGACCGCACGCCCAAGTTCGAGTTCGCGGGCCCGGTCGAGGCCGACCGCAACTGGGAGGCCAAGGCGTTCGCCGCGTCGGTGCTGGGCTTCGTCGCGATGGGATGGTTCGCGATCGCGTTCGCGCGGATGAGCCTGGCCAGCCGCGTGGCGTACGCCGTGCTGCTGCAGGCCGTCGCGTCGTTCGCGGTCTGGCTGCTGGCGGTGCCGTTCGACTACTACCTGCGGCCGGTCGACTGGGTGGCGCTTGCGGTGCTGCTGCCGACGCTGGCGCTGATGATCGGCATCGTGCTGTCCAACGGCTTCGAGTTCGTCGAGATGTTCTGGCCGGGCAACCTGAAGCGCGCGTTCGGGCTGCGCCCGATGCCGCTGGGCGCGGCGCGCCCGCCGCGCGTGTCGATCCACCTGGCCTGCTGCAACGAGCCGCCCGAGATGGTGATCGCCACGCTCGAGAGCCTGCGCAAGCTCGACTACCCGAACTTCGAGGTGCTGGTCGTCGACAACAACACGAAGGACGAGGCGCTGTGGCGCCCGGTCGAGGCCTACGTCGCGCGCCAGGACTCGCGCTTCAGGTTCTTTCACCTGCCCAGCTGGCCCGGCTTCAAGGCCGGCGCGCTGAACTTCGCGCTCGAGCAGACCGACCCGAACGCCGAGATCATCGGCGTGGTCGACGCCGACTACGTAGTCCGCAGCGACTGGCTGCGCTCGCTGGTCGCGCATTTCGACGACGCCAGGGTGGCGGTCGTGCAGACCCCGCAGTCGCACCGCGAGTGGGGCCGGCAGGTGTTCCGCCGCATGATGAACTTCGAGTATGACGGGTTCTTCCGCATCGGGATGCACCACCGCAACGAGCGCGACGCGATCATCCAGCACGGCACGATGACGCTGATTCGCGCCGGGGCGCTGCGCGAGCAGGGCCGCTGGTCCGAGTGGTGCATCTGCGAGGACGCCGAGCTCGGGCTGCGCCTGATGAAGGCCGGCTTCAAGACGGTCTACGTCGATCGCGTGATGGGCCAGGGGCTGACGCCCGACGACTTCGGCGCGTTCAAGAAGCAACGCCGGCGCTGGGCGTTCGGCGCGATGCAGGTGCTCAAGCACCACTGGAAGTCGCTCGTCACGCCGGGCCGGCTGACCGCCGCGCAACGCTATCACTTCGTGTCGGGCTGGATGTCCTGGTTCGGCGACGCGCTTCACCTGGTGTTCGCGTTCGCGGCCATGGCCTGGTCGATCGGTGTCGTGGCCGCGCCCAAGTACTTCCAGTTCCCGATCACGCTGTTCATGTTGCCGCTGGTGGTGTTCTTCGGCTTCAAGGCGCTGTTCGGGCCGCTGCTGTACGTCCGGCGGGTGCCGTGCTCGGTGGGCGACATCGCCGGTTCGGCGCTGGCGGGCATGGCGCTGTCGCACGCGATCGCGCTCGGCGTGTTCTCGGGCCTGTCGCACAAGACCGGCGTGTTCGAGATCACCAAGAAGGGATCGCGGATCAACCAGGGCACGGGTCTCGCCGCCGCCCGCGAGGAAGGTGGCATGCTGGTGGCGCTGCTGATGTGCATCGCAGCGGTCGCGCTGACCCGCAAGCCCGGCCACCTCGAGTCGGCGCTGTGGATGGGCGTGCTCGCGCTGCAGGCCGTGCCCTATGCGGCGGCCGTGACCTGCGCCTGGCTGTCCACGTGGCATGAGAAGGCGGTCGAGGTTCCCGAGCGCGGGGTCGTCGTCCCGCTTCGGCCGGCCGACGCCAGCCGGGGCCGCAGCGAACCCCAGCCTGCATCGGCGGGCTGGATGCAGCCCGGGGTGGCCGTGCTGCAACAGGCGGGCGCCGCGCTGCAGCAGGCGAGCTCGGCACTGCATCAGGCGAGCTCGGCGCTGCAGCAGGCCAGCGCGGCGATGCAGCCGCCCGGCGCGGGCACCGGCCAGCCGCTGTCGGTGGTGCAGCCCGTGCAGCGGGCCACCGGCACCGACTCGCCCGTTCCGATGGTCGCGGCGGGAGGCGCAGCGGGCCGATAGATCGGCGCGGCGAGCCGCCGGACCCGCGCAGCGGGGCGGCGGTCCCGCAGGTGGCGGCACGATGACGGCGCTACAATCGGGGGCATGGTCCCCCATTTCGTCACCGCCCTGACCGGCCCGCTGCTCGATCTCGAACACAAGTTCCTCGAGGCCACGCCGCGCATCGAGCGCTGGTTCCGCCTCGAGTGGCAGGAGCACACGCCGCCGTTCTACTGTTCGGTCGACCTGCGCAACGCCGGGTTCAAGCTCGCGCCGGTCGACACGAACCTGTACCCGGGCGGTTTCAACAACCTGTCGGCCGAGGCGATGCCGCTGGCCATCCAGGCGGCGATGGCAGCCATCGAGAAGTACTGTGCCGATGCGCGCAACCTGCTGCTGATCCCCGAGAACCACACCCGCAACACCTACTACCTGCAGAACGTGGCGCGCATCCAGACGATGCTGCGCCAGACCGGACTCACGGTGCGGCTCGGTTCGCTGAATCCCGAGGTCACGCAGCCGACCCGGCTCGAGCTGCCCGACGGCCAGTCGCTGATGCTCGAGCCCCTCGAGCGGCGCGGCGACCGACTGGGGCTGCGCGACTTCGACCCGTGCGCGATCCTGCTCAACAACGACCTGTCGGCGGGCCTGCCCGAGGTGCTGCAGGGCCTGCAGGGCCAGATCCTGCTGCCGCCGCTGCACGCCGGATGGGCCGTGCGGCGCAAGTCCAACCACTTCTCGGCCTTCAACGACGTGGCCAAGAAGTTCGGCAAGCTGCTCGACGTCGACCCGTGGCTGGTCAACCCCTACTTCGCGACCTGCGGCAAGGTCGACTTCCAGGCGCGCGCCGGCGAGGAGTGCCTCGCGTCCAACGTCGACATGCTGCTGCGCCAGATCCGCGCCAAGTACAAGGAATACGGGATCGACCAGACGCCGTTCGTGATCGTCAAGGCCGATGCGGGCACCTACGGCATGGGCATCATGTCGGTCAAGGACGCCTCGGAGGTGCAGAACCTCAACCGCCGCCAGCGCAACAAGATGGCGGTCGTCAAGGAGGGCCTCGAGGTCAGCGAGGTGATCATCCAGGAAGGCGTGCCCACGATCGAGACCGTCGAGAACGGCGTGGCCGAGCCCGTCGTGTACATGATCGACAAGTACGTGGTGGGCGGCTTCTACCGCGTGCACGCCGAGCGCGGGCGCGACGAAAACCTGAACGCGCCGGGCATGCACTTCGTGCCGCTGCCCTTCGCGGCCAGCTGCAACCTGCCGGACGTGGCCGGGAGCCCCGACTGCGCGCCGAACCGGTTCTACGCGTACGGCGTCGTGGCCCGGCTGGCGCTGCTGGCGGCGTCGCTCGAGCTCGAGCGGACCGACCCGGATCCCACGCGGTACGGCTGAAGCCCATGCGCGTCGCGATCGTCATCGATCCGCTGGACTCGATCAGGACCTACAAGGACTCGACCTACGCGATGATGGTCGAGGCCGCGCGGCGCGGCCACACGCTGCACGTGTGCGAGCAGGCGCAGCTGCACCTGGCCGGCGGCCACGCGTGGGCCGACGCCGCCGAGCTGTCGCTGCGCGGCCCGCAGCTGGGCGAGTCCGGCCACGACGGCCAGCTGTGGTACCAGCTGGGTGAGACCCGGACCGAGCGCCTGTCGGCGTTCGACGCGGTGCTGATGCGCAAGGACCCGCCGTTCGACATGGAGTACGTGTACTCCACCTGGCTGCTCGAGCACGCAGTGCGCGAGGGCGCGCGCGTGTTCAACGACCCGCGCGCGATCCGCGACCACAGCGAGAAGTACGCGATCGCCGAATTCCCGCAGTTCACGGCCGAGACGATCGTGACCCGCGATCCGGCACGGCTGCGCGACTTCGTCGCCCGCCACGAGGAGGCGGTGTTCAAGCTGCTCGACGGCATGGGCGGGGCGTCGATCTTTCGGGCCCGGCGCGACGACCCCAACCTGTCGGTGATCATCGAGACGATGAACCGCTTCGGCGAGCGCAGCGTGATGGCGCAGCAGTACCTGCCCGAGATCGCCGAGGGCGACAAGCGCATCCTGCTGATCGGCGGGCAGGTCGTTCCGTACGCGCTGGCTCGCGTCCCCAAGGCCGGCGAGGCCCGCGGCAACCTGGCAGCCGGAGGCACCGGGCGCGCTCAGCCGCTGTCGCCGCGCGACCGGCAGATCGCCGAGTGGTTCGCGCCGCGGCTGCACGAGCGGGGGTTGTTCCTCGTCGGCCTGGATGTGATCGGCACCAGCGTCACCGAGATCAACGTCACCAGCCCGACGTGCTTTCGCGAGATCATGCAGCAGACCGGGTTCGACGTCGCCGGCCTGTTCGTCGACGCGCTCGAGCGTGCCGTCGGTCCGGGTCGATGATCGGTGTCCTGATCATCTCCCACGAGCCGCTGGGCACGGCGCTGCTCCACTGCACGCGGCACATCTTCGGCCGCCTGCCGCCACAACTCGCCGCGCTCGACGTGGTCCCGGACGAAGATCCCGACCTGGCCCTGAATTCCGCGCGCGAACTGCTCGCGCGCATCAACGACGGCTCGGGCGTCTTCGTTCTGACCGATCTGTACGGCGCGACGCCGGGGCGCATCGCCGGTCGCCTCGCCGAGCCGGGGCGGGTCATGGTGATCGCCGGCGTCAACCTGCCGCTGCTGGTCAAGGCACTGACCTATCGGCGCGGCCCGCTGGAGGAGATCGGCGAGCGCCTGCTGCAGGGGGTTCGCGACACCATCGTCGCCGTCGAGCCGCCGCCGCACGCCGAGCCGCCGCCGCACGCCGAGCCGCCGCCGCCTCGCGCCAAGCCGAAATGAAGCAGATCCAGGCCACGATCGTCAACCGCCTCGGGCTGCACGCGCGGCCGTCGGCGGCGCTGACGCAGACGGCCACCCGGTTCAAGTCCGAGGTCTGGCTCAGCAAGGGCGCGCGCCGCGTCAATGGCAAGAGCATCATGGGCGTGATGATGCTGGCCGCGGCCAGGGGTGCGACGCTGACCATTGAGGCCAACGGCCCGGACGAGGACGAGGCCCTGGCCACGCTGGCGGCGCTGATCGCCTCGGGGTTCGGCGAGACGCCCGCCGAGTCGTCGGGCCACTGAGCGGCGGGGCAGCGATGTTCTGCCTGCACGGAACCGGGATCGGCGGTGGCGTCGTGATCGGCCGCGCCGTGGTGCTGGAGTCGCGCCTGATCGACGTGCCGCGCTACCGGATCGACGCGTCGATGCGATCGCGCGAGCTCGAGCGCCTGCAGCGCGCAATGGACACGGTCCGCACCGAGCTGCAGGCGCTCGGCGAGCACCTGCCGCACGACGCGCCGTCCGAGTCCCAGGCCCTGCTCGACGTGCACGGCATGATCCTGGAGGATCCGTCGCTGGCCGAACCCGTGCGCGAGCAGATCGAGACGCACGGCATGAACGCCGAGTGGGCATTCGCCTCGCAGGCGGAACACCTGGCGGCGCAGTTCGGCCAGTTCGAGGACGCGTACCTGCGTGAGCGCGGCCGCGACGTGATGCAGGTCGCCGATCGCGTGCTCAAGGTGCTGTCGGGCTCGGGCCGGGTTCTGGCGCCGCGCGCGGGCACCGAGCCGCTGGTCTTCGTGGCCCACGACATCTCACCGGCCGACATGCTGCAGCTCAAGCACGCCGGCGGGTTCGCGATCGACCTGGGCGGCACCGCGTCGCACACGGCGATCCTGGCGCGCAGCATGAACGTGCCGGTGGTCGTCGGTCTCAACTGCGCCAGCCAGGTGGTGCGCGACGACGACTGGCTGGTGCTCGACGGCGGGGCCGGCGTGGTCATCGTCGCGCCCGACGACGCGGTGCTGCAGGAGTACCGTCACCGGATGGAGCTCGAGCGGCTCGAGCGCAAGAAGCTCGAGCGGCTGATCCACGTACCCAGCGTGACCCGCGACGGCGTCCCGATCGAGCTGCACGCCAACATCGAGCTGCCCGCCGAAGCGCAGCAGGCGCTCGATCTCGGCGCTTCGGGCATCGGTCTGTTTCGCACCGAATTCCTGTTCATGAACCGCGCCGAGCTGCCCGGCGAAGACGAGCAGTACGAGGCCTACCGTCTGGCCGTCGCGACGATGGGCGGGCGCCCGGTGACCATCCGCACCCTCGACGTCGGCGCCGACAAGGCACTGGCGGCCTCCGATGGGGCGGGGGCGCCCGCAGTCGCGCCGAATCCGGCGCTGGGCCAGCGGGCGATCCGCTTCAGCCTCGCCGAGCCCGACATCTTCCTCACGCAGCTGCGCGCGATCCTTCGCGCCTCGCAGCACGGGCCGGTGCGCCTGCTCATCCCGATGCTCGCGCACGGCCACGAGGTCGAGCAGTCGCTGCTGCTGATCGGCCAGGCTCGCGCTCAGCTGCGCGAGCGTGGCTGCGACGTTCCGCCGGTTGCGGTGGGCGGCATGATCGAGGTGCCGGCAGCCGCGCTGACGGTCGGGCTGTTCGCGCGCAGGCTGGACTTCCTGTCGATCGGCACCAACGACCTGGTGCAGTACACGCTGGCGATCGACCGGGCCGACCACACGGTCGCTGCGCTGTACGACCCCTTCCACCCGGCCGTGCTGCGGCTGGTGGCGCAGACGATCCGCGCAGGCGTGCGTGCCGGCAAGCCGGTGGCGGTCTGCGGCGAGATGGCCGGCGACCTCGAGGCCACGCGGCTGCTTCTGGGAATGGGCTTGAGGGAATTCTCGATGCCGCCCGCGAGCCTGCTGCCGATCAAGCAGGAGATCCTGCGCAGCGATGCGTCGCGCCTGCGGGCCCGGGTCGCGCGGCTGCTCAACACGGATGACCCGGTCCGGATGCAGGGTGCGCTGGCCCGGCTGCGGGCGGGTTGACAGCCGGCACCCGCCTCAGTAAGGTGCCCACTCGCGCCGATTTGAGGACCAGCTTGCGGGCGCGTAACAAATACGGCTAAAGCGAGCGTCAGCGAAACCCGCCGAAGCCCGACCGCCGCAGCAAGCCGGTCGGGTTTTTTGTTGTCCGGCGTGCGCGCCGGTCGATCGCACGACACGCACATGGCCGCATCGGTCGGGGTGGTGACCCCGCAACGACAGCACTTCGAGCAGCCGCTGACGCTGGACAGCGGCGCGTCGATCGGCGGCTACGAGCTGGTCTACGAGACCTACGGCCGCCTGAACGCCGCACGCGACAACGCCGTGCTGATCTGCCACGCGCTGAACGCGTCGCACCACGTGGCCGGCGTGGCCGCCGGCGACCCGGACAACGTCGGCTGGTGGGACAACATGGTCGGCCCGGGCAAGCCGGTCGACACCGACCGGTTCTTCGTCGTCGGCGTCAACAACCTCGGCTCGTGCTTCGGCTCGACCGGGCCGATGTCGACGCACCCGGCGAGCGGGCGGCCCTACGGCCCCGACTTCCCGGTGGTGACGGTCGAGGACTGGGTCCGGGCCCAAGCCCGGCTGGCGGACACACTGGGCATCGACCGGTTCGCCGCCGTCATGGGGGGCTCGCTGGGCGGCATGCAGGCGCTGGCCTGGAGCACGCTGTTCCCGCAGCGGCTCGCGCACTGTGTGGCCATCGCCACCGCGCCCAAGCTGTCCGCGCAGAACATCGCGTTCAACGAGGTCGCGCGCCGCGCGATCATCACCGACCCGGATTTTCACGGCGGAAGGTTCTACGAGCACGGCGTCGTGCCCGCACGCGGCCTTCAGGTCGCGCGGATGATCGGCCACATCACGTACCTGTCCGACGACGTGATGGCCGAGCGGTTCGGCCGGACGCTGCGCCGGCACGCGCGCGACACGGCCCTGCGCAGCGACTACCAGTTCACCTTCGACGTCGAGTTCGAGATCGAGTCCTACCTGCGCTACCAGGGTGAGAAGTTCTCGGGCTACTTCGACGCCAATACCTACCTGCTGATCACGCGGGCACTCGACTACTTCGACCCCGCCCGCGCCCAAGGCGGCGACCTGGCGCGGGCGCTGGCCCCGAGCCGCTGCGAGTTCCTGCTGGCCGCGTTCACGACCGACTGGCGCTTCTCGCCCGAGCGCAGCCGCGAGATCGTGACCGCGCTGGTAGAGAACCGTCGCCGCGTCACCTACGCCGAAATCGACGCGCCGCACGGGCACGACGCGTTCCTGCTCGACGACGCGCGCTACCACGCGCTGGTGGCGGCGTACTTCGAGCGGATCGCCGCTGGACTCTCGGCATGAACGCGCGGCCCGACGCGATCGGCGAGGACGTGCGCACCGGGCGCGGCGGGCGCGCGCAGCCCGGCGGCGGCGGCGTACACCGTCTGACCGCGCACGCGCGGGCCGCCAACGGGCTGCGGCCTGACCTGGCGCTGATCGCCGACTGGATCGAGCCCGGTTCGCGCGTGCTGGACCTGGGCTGCGGCGACGGCGAGCTGCTGGACTTCCTGCAGCGCGAGAAGCGTTGCCACGGCTACGGCGTCGAGATCGACGACACGCAGGTGCTGGCCTGCGCGCGCCGCGGCGTCGACGTGATCCAGCAGAACATCGAGGCTGGCCTGGGCATGTTCGCCGGCACGCACTTCGACGTCGTCGTGCTGTCGATGGCCATCCAGGCGACCCACCGGACCGAGCGCGTGCTGCGCGAGATGAGCCAGGTCGGGCGCGAAGGCATCGTGTCGTTCCCCAACTTCGGCCACTGGTACCACGCGTGGTCGATCCTCAAGGGACGCATGCCGGTGTCGCGCGAGATGCCCTACCAGTGGTACGACACGCCGAACCTGCACCTGTCGACGCTGCCCGACTTCGAGGACTTCCTCGCGCACCTGGGCCTGGTGGTCCGCGCACGCGCCTGTCTGGCCTACGGCCGCCCGGTCCGCCTGCTGCCCGCGCTGCGCAGCACGCAGGCCATCTACCGATTCGGGGTCCCCGGTCCGGCGGACCCGGCCACGGGCCGCGGCCCGCTCGAACGGGGCGCCGCGTGACGCAGTCCCGCGACATCCCCGCCACCCAGCGCATCGCGTGGATCCTGGGGCTCGCGGGCCTGCTGCCGTTCTTCGCGAACGCAATGTTCGCGTGGCTGACCGTGCCGTCGGAAGTCGGCGGTCTGCTGCGTTCGCAGGCCCACTACGCGGCCTCGATCCTGACGTTCCTGGGCGCGCTGCACTGGGGCGTGACGCTGGCCACGCCGTCGATCACCGGCGGGCGGGCCGCGTGGCGCCTGGTCTGGGGCGTGACGCCGTCGCTGATCGCCTGGATCGTTACGCTCTACCCGGTGACGATGGCGCTGCCGGCATTGTTCGTCGGGCTGGCCGCGGCGCTGGCCGTCGATTGGGTCCTGTACCGCGATACGCCGGTGCCGCGCTGGTTCCTCACGCTGCGTGTGGTCCTGACCGCAGGCGCGCTGCTGTGCGTCGGCGCGAGCTGGGCGGCGATGGTGGCCCGGCTCGCGCGCTGACCGCGCGACGCCTCCGTCAGCGCCGCGGCCCCGCTCTCGCCGGAGCGACCTTCTTCGCCGGAGCGACCTTCTTCGCCGGAGCGGCTTTCTTCGCCGGTGCAGCCTTCTTCGCCGGTGCAGCCTTCTTCGCCGGAGCGGCCTTCTTCGCCGGCGCG
>CAYGZN010000058.1:0-11761 GCA_964354355.1 uncultured Burkholderiaceae bacterium
GCGCTGGCCGGAATCCTCGAGCGCGACTCGCCGCACGTGTTTCGCCTGCGGATGGAGCCCGGAATGGGACTGGTGTGCAACAACGTGCTGCACGACCGCTCGGGCTTTCGCGATTCGCCACAGCACCGGCGGCTCGTGCTGCGGGCGCGCTACCATGATCGCATCCGCGGCACCGCCGAAGCCTGGTGCGCGTGCGGGCCGGCGCGCGGCGATCGCCCCTGACGCGACAGACCGGGAGACGCTCACCCATGGATCACGCAATGGCTTCGCCGACGCTGATCGTCGGACTCGGCTTCCTGCTGGGCGGCGCCTTCGGCTTCATCGGCAACAAGACGAACTTCTGCACGATGGGCGCGGTCTCGGACATCGTCAACATGGGCGACTGGACGCGCATGCGCATGTGGCTGCTGGCGATCGCGGTCGCCGTGCTCGGTGTCGGCGTCCTGCAGGCCACCGGACAGGTGGACACGACCAAGTCGATCTACGCGTCGCCGTCGCTGCCCTGGCTGTCGCACATCGTGGGTGGGGCGCTGTTCGGCGTGGGCATGTCGCTGGCCTCGGGGTGCACCAGCAAGACGCTGATCCGCATCGGCGGGGGCAATCTGAAATCGCTGGTCGTGTTCGTCGTGCTGGGCCTGTCGGCCTACGTGACGCTCAAGGGGCTGTTCGGCGTGTGGCGGGTCGCCACGCTGGACACCGTCGCGCTGAAGCTGGGCACGACCCAGGACCTCGTCACGGTCCTGGCCGCGCCGCTGGGTCTGGGCCCGTCCACCGCGAAGTGGCTGGTTCCGCTCGTGCTGGGCGGCGCGTTGCTGGTGTTCTCGCTGGCCAGCCGCAGCGCCCGGACCTTCGACAGCCTGCTGGGCGGCATCGCCGTCGGACTGATCGTCGTCGGCGGCTGGTACGTGACCGGCCACGTCGGCTACGTGGCCGAGCACCCCGAGACGCTGCAGGAAGCCTTCATCGCGACCAACTCCAATCGGCCCGAATCGCTGTCGCTGGTCGCGCCGTTCGCCTACACGCTGGAGCTGCTGATGTTCTGGAGTGACAAGTCCAAGCACGTGACCTTCGGCATCGCCACGGCGCTGGGCATCGTCGCCGGCTCGCTGGCCTACGCGCTGCTTTCGCGCACCTATCGCGAGGAGAGCTTCCCGGACGCGCGGGACCTCAAGCGGCACATCCTCGGCGCGATCCTGATGGGCTTCGGCGGCATCACGGCGCTGGGCTGCACGATCGGCCAGGGGCTGTCGGGGGTCTCGACGCTGGCCATCGGGTCGTTCCTGACGATCGTCTCGATCGTCGCCGGGTCGGCCGCGATGATGAAGTACGACTACTGGCGGCTGATGCGCAGCGATTGACGCGGTCGGCCGCCGGCGGTCGGCGGTCGGTTGCCCGCCGCGGTCGGCCGGCGGATCTGCTAGCATTTCCCGATGCATCGCTGGCTGCAATCCCTGATCGTGTGTCTGCTCGCCTTGGCGCTGCCCGGCCAGGGCGTGGCCGCGGCGACCATGATCCACTGCGCGCAGGCCCATCAGCGCCTGCAGTCAGCGGCAGGCCACCCGCACGCGCAGGCATCGGCCGGCCACGGTCACGCGGCCCCGCACACCCACTCATCGAACACGCACGCCGCCGCGCACACGCGCGATCCGGCGCACACCCACGATGCGGCGCAGGCTCACGATGCGGTCCACACGCACGATGCGGCGCAGGCGAACCCGGCGGATCACGGTGTTTCGTCGGACTTCGACTCGGCGCAAGCGGAAGCCGCCGCCGAGGTCGGCCCGTACGCATGCAGCGCCTGTGCATCGTGCTGCTCAGGCGTCGGCCTGTCGAGCGCCCTGCTGCAGGTTCCTCAGCCCGATGCGGCCGCGACGGTCTTCGTCACGGTCGTGCCCGCCGTCGACGTGTTTGCCACCGACGGACCCGACCGACCTCCCCGAATCGTTCTTGCGTAGCCGGCGGGCTCGCCGCGTGCGCTGACACGCGACGGCTCGCCAGGACCTGGCTCTGCCGTGCTGCGTGCGCAGCACGGGAGCATCCGGACCCCTGACGCGAGGACCTCATGGCCTGTTCCCCCCTGACGCCGTTGCGGCGCTGGCTCGCGCCCTGCGCGAGTGCAGCGGCACTGCTCGCCGCCCCCATCGCGGCACACGCGCAAACCGGCAACCCGACCGCCCGTGCCGACCCGCTCGACCCCGGCGCCAGCGTGCCCGCACCGAGCTACGAGTCGTCGTTTTCGACATACCGCCGACTCGGCGAAGACCCGCCCGTTTCCTGGCGCGAGGCGAACGACACCGTCACCCGCATCGGCGGCTGGCGTGCCTATGCCCGTGAAGCGCAGCAGCCCGACCCGGCTTCGGCGGCGCGGCCCGCTGGCGCCGTCCCGGCGGCCGCGCCCGACGGGACGCGCCAGCCGGCGGCCCCCGTGAACGGCGGCGGAAAGGCCCCATGAGCGCCCGCGCGATGTCACCACGCCCCGAGTACGGCGCCGCGGCGCCGCAGCGTGCGCGGCTGGCACGGGGCTTGCCGCGCTTGCCGCGCCTCCCGCGCTCGCCGGGCCGGCGGCTGCGGCTGGCGGCCGTTCTGGTCGGCGCCGCCGTGGCGAGCGGCTGCACGTCGTACAGCCCGGACGGCGGCTTCGCCGTGGTGGAACAGGCGGCCCGGGACCGCCTGGGCAAGGACCTGCGGTGGTCGCGGTCCGACGCCGACCGGGACACCATCGAGCAGCGCGTCGCCGAGCTGCTGGGCAAGCCACTGACGGTGGACGACGCGGTTCAGGTCGCCCTGCTCAACAACCGTGGCCTGCAGGCCAGGTTCCGGGAACTCGGCATCGCCGAGGCCGATCTGGTGCAGGCCGGGCGGCTGCCCAACCCGGGCATCGTGCTCGCGCGCAAGACGCAGGGCAGCGAAGTCGAGATCGAGCGCCTGTTCGTCTTCAACCTGGCGCGACTGATCACCCTGCCGATGGTCACCGAGCTGGAGTCGCGCCGGTTTGCGCAGACACAGGCCCTGGTCACGCTGGAAGTGCTTGCGCTGGCCGCCGACACGCGCAAGGCGTATTTCAACGCCGTTGCCGCCGAGGAAAGCGCGCGCTACATGCGCCAGGTGATGCAGGCGGCCGAGGCCAGCGCCGAACTGGCGCGTCGCATGGAACAGGTCGGCAACTTCAACAAGCTGCAGCGCGCGCGCGAGCAGAGTTTCTATGCCGATTCGGCCCTCAATGTCGCGCGGGCCGAACAGGCACGACGCGCGACGCGCGAGCGCTTGACCCGGTTGCTCGGGGTCTGGGGGGCGCAGTCGCCATTCGTACTGCCCGAGCGTCTGCCCGACCTGCCGCCTTCGCAGACGGATCTACCGGAACTCGAACGGGTCGCACTGCAGCAGCGGCTCGACGTGCGTGGCGCGCGGCTGGCCGTCGAGCAGACGGCCAAGAGCCTCGGGCTGACCCGCACGACGCGCTTCATCAACGTGCTCGAGTTCGGTGTCATTCGCAACAGCTTCAACGACGCGCCGTCGCAAAGCGGCTACGAGATCGGCTTCGAGCTGCCCCTGTTCGACTGGGGCGATGCACGCGTGGCCAAGGCCGAATCGATCTACCTGCAGGCGCTGGACCGGGCGGCGCAGACGGCCATCAACGCCCGATCGGAAGTGCGCGAAGCGTACACGGGCTACCGATCGGCGTACGACATCGCGCGGCACCACCGGGACGAGATCGTGCCGGCGCGCCAGCGCATTGCCGACGAGAACCTGCTGCGCTACAACGGCATGCTGATCGGCGTGTTCGAACTGCTCGCCGACGCGCGGGCGCAGATCGCCAGTGTCAACAACTACATCGGATCGCTGCGCGACTTCTGGATCGCCCAGGCCGACCTCGACCTGGCGCTGATCGGCAGGCCCAGCCTCGTTGCGCCCGCCGGGCCTGCGATGGCGGCCGAGCCCGGCGGCGCGGCGCACTGAACCGCAAGGAGCACAGATGGTTTCCCGACGCAAGTTCATCGGCGGCGCGAGTGGTGTCACGGCCGCTGTCGCCGCGGCGGCAGTCAGCAGGGTGGCGATGGCCGCCTTGCCCGAACCGGTCATCCAGACGCGGCCCGACACGATGCCGCCGCTGGTGCCGAACACCGGCCGGCCCTACAACCCGGTCGTCACGCTCAACGGCTGGACGCTGCCCTGGCGCATGAACAACGGCGTGAAGGAGTTCCACCTCGTCGCCGAGCCGGTGGTCCGCGAGATGACGCCCGGCTTCAAGGCACACCTGTGGGGTTACAACGGCCAAAGCCCGGGCCCGACGATCGAGGTGGTCGAGGGCGACCGGGTGCGCATCTTCGTCACCAACAGACTCGGCGAGCTGCACAGCGTCCACTGGCACGGCCAGCGCCTGCCCAACGGCATGGACGGCGTGACCGGCCTGACCCAGCCCGGCATCCCGCCGGGCAAGACCTTCGTCTACGAGTTCGTGGCCCGGCGTCCCGGCACCTTCATGTATCACCCGCACGCCGACGAGATGGTGCAGATGGCGATGGGCATGATGGGATCCTGGATCACCCACCCGAAGAGCAGGCACCCGCTGATCGACGAGGTCGACCGCGACTTCGTGTTCCTGCTCAACGCCTACGACATCGATCCCGGCAGCTACACGCCCAAGATCATGACGATGCTCGACTTCAACCTGTGGAGCTGGAACAGTCGCATCTTCCCCGGCATCGATCCGCTGGTGGTTCGCCGGGGAGACCGGGTGCGCATCCGCTTCGGCAACCTGACGATGACGAACCACCCGATCCACCTGCACGGCCACGAGTTCCTGGTCACGGGCACCGACGGCGGCCCGACGCCGAAGAGCAGCCGCCAGTACGAGGTCACGACCGACGTGGCCGTGGGCCAGATGCGCCAGATCGAATTCCTTGCCGACGAGGAGGGCGACTGGGCGTTCCACTGCCACAAGAGCCACCACACGATGAATGCGATGGGCCACAACGTGCCGACCATGATCGGCGTGGACCACCGCGGCGTGGCGCGCCAGATCACCCGGCTGATCCCCGACTACATGGTGATGGGCGAGCGCGGCATGAAGGACATGACCGAGATGGACATGCCGCTGCCCGACAACACGGCCGCCATGATGACCGGCACCGGGCCTTTCGGCGCCGTCGGAATGGGTGGCATGTTCAGCGTCGTCAAGGTGCGCCGGGACCAGAAGGCCGGCGACTACAAGAACCCCGGCTGGTACCGGCACCCGCCCGGGGAAGTGGCCTACGAATGGACCGGGTCGCTGCCCGACCCGGCGCGCTTCAGGGCCGAGGGCACGGGCTCGATGCCACCCGCCGCCCGGCCCGCCACCGATACCGAAGTCAGGGTCCGCAAGCCCGCCGGCGGACATTCGGGCCACTGAGCCGGCGCCGACGCTTCCGATGAACGACAGACAGACGAGGAATCCAATGAAATCGATCAAGGCACTGTTGCTGGCCGCCGCATTGGCAGGTTTCGGACCCGCCGCGGCCCACGGCGACGACCACGCCAGGACGGCCGGCGCGGTCAGCAAGGAGCAGAAGGACTGGGGCATTGCCGGCGACGCCCGGGCCGTGAAGCGAACCGTCACGCTGACGATGACCGACACCATGCGGTTCACGCCGGACCGGATCGAGGTCCGCGAGGGCGAGACGATCCGGATCGTCCTGAAGAACGACGGCAAGTTGCTGCACGAGTTCGTGCTCGGCACGAAGAAGGAACTCGACGAGCACGCCGCGCTGATGGTCCGGTTCCCGACCATGCAACACGACGAGCCCTACATGGCGCACGTCGCTCCCGGCAGGAAGGGCGCGATCGTCTGGACCTTCAACCGCGCCGGCGAATTCGACTTCGCGTGCCTCATTGCCGGCCACTACCAGGCCGGCATGGCCGGCAAGGTTCGGGTGGCCGCACGATGAAACGGTTTCGCCAACGGGAGACTCCCATGAGGGCCCACCTGATTCGATGCGCGCTGGCGTTCGCGCTGGCTGCCCCGGCGCTGGCCCAGCACACCGCCGGGAACGACGCCGCCACCGCCGCGACTGCGCCGACCATGGCGGACGGCGAAATCCGCAAGGTCGACAAGGCCGCGAAGAAACTCACGATCCGGCACGGCGAGATCAAGAGCCTGGACATGCCGCCGATGACGATGGTCTTCCAGGTCCGGGATCCGGCCGTTCTCGACACGGTGAAGGCCGGCGACCGGATCCGATTCAGCGTCGAAGAATCGGCCACGGGCCTGGTCGTGACCGACGTTCGGCCGGCCCCGTAACCCCGCGCGTCGGCGATCGCCGGATCCGTTCGCGTCGCAGTGGTTCGTCGTGGCCAGGCGACGCGGCGGGCCACCCGGCTCCCGGCCACCGGGTTTGCCCGGATTCAATCTTTCGATTATTATGGAAATATGGAAGAACAAGCCGTCCTGGCCGCACTGGCCGCATTGGCGCAGCCGTCCCGCCTGCAGGCGTTTCGCGCGCTGGTGGTCGCCGGCGAGCAGGGCCTGACGCCGGGCACGCTCGCCGCGCAGCTGCAGATCCCGGCGGCAACGCTGTCGTTCCACCTGAAGGAACTGAGCCACGCGGGCTTGGTCACACAGCAGCGCAATGGCCGCCACCTGACCTACCGCGCCGCCTACGAGCGGATGAACGCGCTGCTCGGATACCTCACCGCCCATTGCTGCCAGGGCCAGCCGTGCCTGGACGAAGCCCTGGTGTCCTGCACTTCCTAGAGGAGAAACCCCGTGAAACGATTCCACGTCCACCTGCACGTCGAAGACCTCGATCGCAGCATCGGCTTCTATTCGAAGCTGTTCGCCGCCGAACCGGCGCGCACCGAGTCCGACTACGCGAAGTGGATGCTCGAGGACCCGCCGGTGAACTTCGCCATCTCCACGCGCGGCAACCGTCCGGGCATCGACCACCTCGGCTTCCAGACCGACAACGCCGGGGAGCTGGCCGAACTGAAGCGCCGGGCCGAAACCGCCGACACGGCGCTGCTCGACGAAGGCGAGACGACCTGCTGCTACGCGCGCAGCGAGAAGCACTGGGTGACCGACCCGCAGGGCATCGCCTGGGAGCAGTTCCACACGCTGGACAGCATCCCGGTGTTCAGCGAAGCTGCGCCGCAGGACGCGGGCAAGGCGGCCGCGTGCTGCGCGCCCGCAGCCCCGCGCGGCACGCCCGTGGCGATCCCGGTCAAGTCCGCGACGTCCTGCTGCTGAGCCGCGCGCGCCGGCCATGACGACCCACGTGCTGGTGCTGTGCACGCACAACTCGGCGCGCAGCGTGCTCGCCGAAGGCATGCTCAACCATCTGGCGCAGCAGCTCGGCCGCGACGTCCGCGCGCACAGCGCCGGCAGCGCACCCAGCGGCCGTGTGAACCCGCTCGCGCTCGAGGCGCTCGCAACTGCCGGCGTCGAGGTCGGCGCGGCCCGCAGCAAGAGCTGGGACGAGTTCACCGGGCCGGGTGCGCCGCCGCTGCGCATCGTGATCACCGTCTGCGACGCGGCCGCGTCCGAGGCCTGCCCTGTGTTCGCCACCCCCGGCGGCTCGCCGCCGGTCAGGGTGCACTGGGGCTATCCGGACCCGTCGAACGCCGCGGGCGGCGACGACGGCCGGCGCCGCGCGTTCGAGCTGACCCGCCAGGCGCTCGGCTACCGGATGCTGCAGCTGCTGGCGCTGCCGCTGCCGGCGATGGACGACGCCACGCTGCGCGACGCGCTGGTGCGCATCGGGCGCAGCTGACATGAGCCCCGTCACGCGAGAACTCTCCTTCCTGGACCGGTATCTCACCGTCTGGATCTTCGCCGCGATGGCGCTGGGCGTCGGTCTGGGCTATTTCGTGCCCGGCGTCGAGGGCTTCATCAACGCGTTCCAGGTCGGAACGACCAACATTCCCATCGCGGCCGGGCTGATCCTGATGATGTATCCGCCCTTTGCCAAGGTGCGCTACGAGGAACTGCCGGACGTCTTTCGCGACCGCAAGGTGCTGCGCCTGTCGCTGATCCAGAACTGGATCATCGGACCGGTGCTGATGTTCGCGCTGGCGATCGTCTTCCTGCCGGACAAGCCCGAGTACATGGTGGGCCTGATCATGATCGGCCTGGCGCGGTGCATCGCAATGGTGATCGTCTGGAACGAGATCGCCAGGGGCTCGACCGAATACGCGGCGGGCCTCGTTGCGTTCAACTCCATCTTCCAGGTGCTGTTCTACAGCGTCTATGCGTGGCTGTTCGTGACCGTGCTGCCGCCGCTGTTCGGGCTGGCCGGCTCGGTGGTCGACGTGTCGATCGGACAGATCGCCCAGAGTGTGCTGATCTACCTGGGCATTCCGTGCATCGCGGGCGTGCTGACCCGGGTGGTGATGCTGCGCTTCGTCTCGGTCGAGTGGTACCACGAGCGCTTCGTGCCGAAGATCGGCCCGATCACGCTGGTGGCGCTGCTGTTCACGATCGTGGTGATGTTCAGCCTCAAGGGAAAGCTGATCGTCACGATCCCGATGGACGTCGTGCGCATCGCCGTGCCGCTGCTCATCTACTTCGTGGTGATGTTCGTGCTGTCGTTCTTCATGAGCCGCAGGGCGGGTGCGGGGTACGGGAAGTGCGCGACCCTGTCGTTCACGGCCGCCAGCAACAACTTCGAGCTGGCCATTGCCGTGGCCGTGGCGGTGTACGGCATCGACTCCGGCGTGGCCTTCGCCGCCGTCATCGGGCCGCTGGTCGAAGTGCCCGTCATGATCGGGCTCGTCACGGTGTCGCTGTGGTTCCGCAAGCGGTTCTTTGGTCCCGCTGCGGCTTCGTCCTAGCGCGTCCGATGCTCAACGGTCTCGTGGAGTACGTGATCCGGCCCGGGGTCGGAAACCTGGCCGCCTACCTGGCGGCGCACGTGCTGCTGTGCCTGCTGCCGGCGTTCTTCATTGCGGGCGCCATGACGGCGCTGATCCCCAAGTCGTCGATCACGCGCTTTCTCGGCCGCAGCACGCCGGGGCGCGTGTCGTACCCGGCGGCCGCGCTGGCCGGATCGGTGCTCGCGGTGTGCTCGTGCACGATCGTGCCGCTGTTCGCCGGCATCTATCGCAAGGGGGCGGGGATCGGCCCGGCGGTCACGTTCCTGTTCTTCGCACCGGCGGCCAACATCCTGGCGCTCGTGTACACCGGCAGCGTGATCGGTGCCGACCTGGCCTTCGCGCGGTTCGCCTTGTCGCTGGCCTTCGGCATCGGCATCGGGCTGATCATGGCGACGATCTTCCACGCTGACGACGCCGCGCACGACCGGCGAACCGACAGCGCGTTCGGAGCCCACGGCGGCGAGCGGCTGAACCGCGGCGCGCTGGCGTTCATGATGGCCTGGGTCGCGCTGCTGCTGGCGGGCACGCTCAAGCTGGGCTGGCTGACCGGGTCGCACGCGCAGCTGTCCTTCGCCGCCGGCTGGGCCGAGCCGCTGCAGGCGGGCCTCGACCGGCTGGTGCCCCACGACGCGGCGCGCGGCGAGGAAGGCGTGACGATCCAGGGCGTCGCGCTGATCGTGCTGCTGTGCGCAATCGGCGCCTGTGCGTGGCTCGGACTGGAGCGCATCCACGAGGGCTTCAACCGCTGGACGCGCGTCACGGGTGCGCTCGTGGCAGCCACGCTGCTGGTCGCCGCGCTCGACCTGCGGACGACGCCGGGTGGCTTGTCGATGGGTATCACCGGCAAGTTCCTCGCGGTGCTGGCGGCACTCGGACTGCTGCGGCAGCTCGGCCGCCGCTACCTGAGCGAGGACGAGGTGCGCGACTGGCTGTGGGAGTCGTGGCGCTTCGTCAAGCAGATCTTCCCGCTGCTGGTCGTCGGCGTGTTCATCGTCGGCGTGGTCCGCGGGCTGGTCCGCCCCGAGTGGGTGCAGGCGGTTGCGGGCCACAACACGATCGGTGGCAACCTGGCCGGAGTGGTCTTCGGCGTGTTCATGTACTTCCCGACGCTGGTCGAGGTGCCCATCGCCCGGATGTTCCTCGACCTGGGCATGCACCGCGGCCCGCTGCTGGCGTACCTGATGTCCGACCCCGAACTGAGCCTGCAGAGTATCCTGATGATCACGGCGATCATGGGGCGGGCCAAGACCTGGGCCTACGTCGGCTGGGTGGCGGTGTTCAGTGCGGCGGCGGGATTGACCTACGGCGCCTGGATTGACGGCGCGAACCCCGTGACGCTGGCCGCTGGCGTCGCGCTGTTCCTCGCCATCCTGGCGGGCGCGTTGCGGATGATCTCGCGGAGCCACGCGCCGGCGGCGACCTGACCGGCAGGCGTGTGTGCGCGGATTTCGATGGAGAACGACACGATGGTCACGGTGAAGATCCTGGGTTCGGGCTGCGCCAACTGCAAGCGGCTCGAAGAGATGGCCCGAAAGGCGGCGCAGGACGCCGGCATCGCGGCCGAGTTCGTCAAGGTCACCGACACCGAGGGCATTCTGGCCTACGACATCCTGTCCACGCCCGGGCTCGTGATCAACGAGAAGGTCGTGTCGGCGGGACGGATCCCGGTGCCCGCCACCATTGCCGGCTGGCTGAAGGACGCGGCCGCGGCCGCCTGACGTCGGCCCGCAGCGCCCGATGGCCCCGAAGACCCAGTGGAACGTCGGCTATTGGCTGCTGGCGATGTTCGCGCTGCTGGCCCTGCAGAACCTGTGGCAGGTGAGCCGGGTCGAGCCGGTGCCGTACAGCGAGTTCGAGAAGGCGCTGGCCGAAGGACGGGTCGCCGAGGTCGTCGTCAACGACCGGACCGTCACCGGCAAGCTCAAGACGCCCGAGGCGAACGGCAAGACCGCGATCGTCGCGACCCGCGTCGAGCCCGATCTGGCCCAGCGCCTGTCGAAATACGACGTGCCGTACTCGCGGGTCATCGAGAGCACGCTGCTGCGCGACCTGCTGTCGTGGGTGGTTCCGACGCTGGTCTTCTTCGGACTGTGGTTCTTCCTGTTCCGGCGCTTCGCGGACCGGCAGGGCTTGGGTGGCTTCATGAGCGTGGGCAAGAGCCGCGCCAAGATCTACGTGCAGAAGGACACCGGCGTCACGTTCGCCGACGTCGCCGGCGTGGACGAGGCCAAGGCCGAGCTGCAGGAAATCGTCGCGTTCCTGAAGGACCCGCAGGGATACGGTCGACTGGGTGCGCGCATGCCCAAGGGCGTGCTGCTGGTCGGCCCGCCGGGCACGGGCAAGACGCTGCTGGCCAAGGCGGTGGCCGGCGAGGCGGGCGTGCCGTTCTTCTCGATCTCGGGCTCCGAGTTCGTCGAGATGTTCGTCGGCGTGGGCGCCGCCCGCGTGCGCGACCTGTTCGAGCAGGCGCGCGACAAGGCCCCGGCGATCATCTTCATCGACGAGCTCGACGCGCTGGGGCGCGCGCGCGGCGCCTCGGGCCCGATCGGCGGCCATGACGAGCGCGAGCAGACGCTGAACCAGCTGCTGGCCGAACTCGACGGCTTCGACAGCACGTCGGGGCTGGTGCTGCTGGCCGCCACCAACCGGCCCGAGATCCTGGACCCCGCGCTGCTGCGGGCGGGCCGCTTCGACCGCCAGGTGCTGGTCGATCGGCCCGACAAGGCCGGGCGCGTGCAGATCCTGCAGGTGCACGTCCGCAAGATCCGCCTGGCCGGCGGGGTCGACCTGCAGCAGGTTGCCGCACTGACCACCGGCTTCTCCGGCGCCGACCTGGCCAACCTGTGCAACGAGGCCGCGCTGGCGGCCACCCGGCGTGGCGCCACCGAGGTCACGCTCGCCGACTTCACCGTTG
>CAYGZN010000059.1:0-11754 GCA_964354355.1 uncultured Burkholderiaceae bacterium
CGGGCGGTGCGAAGGCTTCGGTACAATCGGGGGTCAGCCCGCCCTGCCCCCGTAGCTCAGTGGATAGAGCATCCCCCTCCTAAGGGGAGGGTCGCACGTTCGATTCGTGTCGGGGGCGCCAGTCCCTTCCGGGGCAGCGATATCGCGACCCGCACCTGTCAGTGCCCATGAGAACCACCCGCGCAGCCTCCCGGCGATCGATCGAGGAACAGGCCCGATTCGAGTCGCTGATGCGCGAGCTGTTCGAGCACAAGATCTCGTTCAACGAAGAGCTCGGTCTGCGGATCCTGTCGTTCGACCCGGCGTGCCCGCGGGTGCGCATCGACATGCGCGCGCAGCTGGTCGGCCATTACGCATACGGGCGCCTGCACGGCGGCGTGACGGCGGCGATCCTGGATGCCTGCGGCGGCTTCGCGCTGATGCTGGCGGTCGCCGAGAAGCACGCCGACGAAACCGCCGACCAGGCGATGCACCGCTTCCTTCGGGTGGGCACGATCGACCTGCGCGTCGACTACCTGCGTCCGGGCCTCGGCAAGCACTTCGACGCGACCGGGCAGGTGATCCGGCTGGGCGGGCGCATCGGCTCGGTCCAGATGCAGCTGGCGAGCGACGACGGCACGCTGGTGGCGACCGCCGCCGGCGCCTACGTGATCAGCTGAACGCGCCGGCGATGCCGCACGCGACACCGCCGGCTGTGGTAGATTGTTGCGTGCATATGCACGCTCCGCCCATGCACGCTGCACCCTGGCCGGCCGGTCGCCGCATACCCCCCGCAGAGTGACCCCATGACGCAGATCCGCGAGCGCGACACCCTGGACTGGCGGCTGATCGCGTTGGGCGCAGCGGCGATCTTCGCGCTGTCGATGGGTACGCGCACCTCGCTGTCGCTGTTCATCGGCGACATCAACTCCAGCACCGGACTGGGAATCGTGGCGATCAGCCTGGCCTTCGGCGTCGGTCAGCTGGCCTGGGGCGTTGCCCAGGCGGCCGCCGGGGCCGTGGGCGATCGGTACGGCATGGGCAAGGTGATGGTCGGCGGGGCCGCACTGATGGCGCTGGGCATGGCGATCCTCCCGTACGCCAGCTCGCAGTGGGCGCTGATCCTGGCCATCGGCGTGCTGGGCTCGGTCGGTTCCGGGGCGCTGGGTGCATCGGTGCTGATGGCGTCGGTCTCGCGACTGGTCGAGCCGGCGCGGCGCGCGATGGCCACGGCCCTCGTCGGCGCCGGGGGCTCGTTCGGGCAGTTCGCGATCGTCCCGCTCGCGCAGGTGATGATCGGCTCGTTCGGCTGGGTCAGCGCGCTGTGGGGGCTGTCGGCGCTGTGCCTGCTGGCGTTGCCATTGGTCTACCCGCTGCGCTCGCGCGAGGAGCCGCTGCACCAGGCGACCGAGCACGACGGCGGCCTGGCGCACGCGATTGGGCGCGCGCTGCGGGATCCGAGCTACCTGCTGCTCAGCGCGGGCTTCTTCACCTGCGGCTTTCACGTCGCCTTCATCGCCACGCACCTGCCGGGCGTCGTCGCCAGCTGCGGATTGCCGCCCTCGGTGGGCGCCTGGTCGCTGGCCGTGGTCGGCCTGTTCAACATCGTCGGCAGCTTCGGGATCGGCTGGGCGATGAGCCGCTGGCGACTCAAGTCGCTGCTGTCGCTGATCTATGCCACACGCGGCGTCGCGGTGGTGCTGTTCGTGCTGGCGCCCAAGACCGAGCTGACCTTCGTGCTGTTCGCCGCGATCATCGGGCTAACCTACCTGTCCACGGTGCCCGCGACCGGGGGACTGGTGGCACGGTTCTACGGCCCGCGCTACATGGCCACGCTGTTCGGGCTGGCGATGCTGACGCATCAGGTCGGCGGGTTCCTGGGTGCCTGGCTGGGCGGCAAGGCCGTCGACGCCACCGGGAGCTACGACTGGATCTGGTACGCGGACATCGTCCTGGCCTTTGCGGCCGCGCTGATCCACCTGCCGATCCGCGAGGCGCCGCTGGCGGCCGCCCGCGCCGCCTGAGCCCACCGCCGGGCCGGCTCGCCGCAGCGCCGCCCGACCCTCGCAGCGCCGGGTGGCTCACGGCGCGAGCCGGCACCGTGGCATGCTGAGCGCCGATGGACACGCACCGCTTCGCCTTCGTCGACCTGGAAACCTCGGGCGTGTCGCCGGCCGACGACCGCATCACCGAGATCGGCATCGTGCGCGTCGACCACGGGCAGGTGCTGGACGAGTGGTCGTCGCTGGTGAACCCGGGCGTGCCGATCCCGCCCGAGATCCAGGCGCTCACCGGCATCACCAACGCGATGGTCCGCGAAGCACCCGGCCTGGCCGACCTGCTGCCGCAGGTCCGCGAGCGGCTGGCCGGGCGGGTCTTCGTGGCGCACAACGCCCGTTTCGACTACGGCTTCGTCAAGGCCGGCTTTCGCAGGCACGGCGAGCGCTTCACGGCCGACGTCCTGTGCACGGTCCGGCTGTCGCGGCGGCTGTTCCCGCAGTACGGTTCTCACCGGCTCGACTCGCTGATCGACCGCCACCGCCTGCAGGTGGCGCAGCGCCACCGCGCGCTGGGCGATGCACGCGCCATCTGGCGCTTCGTCGAGAAGCTGTGGGCCGAGGAAGACCGCGAGGCCGTGTCGGCCGCCATCCACGAGCTGCTCAAGCAGCCGGCCACGCCCCCTCACCTGCCGGTCGGGGCGCTCGATGCGCTGCCCGAAAGCACCGGCGTCTACGTCTTTCGCGGCGTCAGCGGCCAGCCGCTGTACGTCGGCAAGGCCCGCAACCTTCGCGAGCGGGTGCGCGCTCATTTCTACGCCGGGGCGCGCAACGCCAACGATGCGCGCCTGACCAGCGAGGTGCACGCCGTCGAGGTCGAGGAAACCGCCGGTGAATTCGGCGCGCTGCTGCGCGAAATGCAACTGATCAAGTCGGCCCTGCCGCTGCACAACGTCGCGCTGCGACGGCGCGAGACGACCTGCTTCCTGCAGCTGCAGGCACCCGGCAAGCCGCCCCGGATCGTGTCGCTGGCTGACCACGACCCCTTGTCCGAGCCCGGGCTGTACGGCCCGTTCGGCAGCCGCCAGGGGGCGCGCGCGGCCCTGGCCGCCCAGGCCCGCGAGCATCGGCTGTGCGACCGGGCACTCGGCCTGTGGACCCACCCCGGCGCATGCTTCGCCCGGCAGATTCGCCGCTGCGCCGGGTTTTGCGTCGGCGAGGAGACCGCCCAGGACCACCAGCAGCGGCTGCTGGGCGCCCTCGAACCGCTGCGGTTTCCGGCCTGGCCTTTCGCGGGCGCGGTGCGGCTTCGAGAAACCGACGCCGAGTCCGGCACCAGCCGCGTCATCGAATTCGATCGCTGGGCAGTGATCGAGGGCGGCACCGCGCAGGTGTTCGACCCCGACGTGTTCAAGCTGCTGCGCCGCGCCCTCGAACGCCGACCCGAGGCGTTCGAACCGACGGTGCCGTAGGTCGGCGGGCGCAACCTCAGGCCCAGACCCGGCCGATGCCGCGCAAGCCGCCGCCAACGGGGCTACCGGGCGGCGCAGAGTCCGTGCTAGATTACGCGCCCGGAGACACCCAGACAGACAAGCGAGACAAGCTTGCAGTTCGTACAACTCGTCATCAGCGGCATTGCGCAAGGCTGCATCTACGGCCTGATCGCACTGGGTTTCGTGCTGATCTACAAGGCCACCGAGACGGTCACGTTCGCGCAGGGCGACGTGATGATGCTGGGGGCCTTCTTCGGCCTGGTCGTGATGACCTTCCTGGGCTTTCCGTTCTGGCTGGCGGTCATCAGCGCGATCGTCGCCCTGGGACTGTTCGGCCTGCTGCTCGAGCGGGTCGTGATCCGGCCGATCCTGGGCCAGCCGCAGTTCACGATCGTGATGCTGACCATCGGCGTGGGCTACGTCGCCCGCGGCCTGATCACGATGATCCCCAACATCGGCACCGAGACGCACACGCTGCCGGTGCCCTACAAGGACGTCCTGTGGAACGTCGGCGGGCTGATCCTGGCCGCCGAGCAGCTGGTGATCATCGGCACCACCGCGGTGCTGTGCGCGCTGCTGTACGGGGTCTTCCGCTACACCACGGTCGGCATCGCGATGCAGGCGTCGTCGCAGAACCAGATCGCGGCCTATTACATGGGCATTCCCGTCAAGCGGCTCAACGGCCTGGTCTGGGGCCTGTCGGCCGCCGTCGCGGCGCTGGCGGGCCTGCTGCTGGCGCCGATCACCTTCGTTCACGCCAACATGGGGTTCATCGGCCTCAAGGCGTTTCCGGCCGCGGTGGTCGGTGGGTTCAGCAGCCTGCCCGGGGCGATCGTGGGCGGCCTGATCATCGGAATCGTCGAGTCGCTGTCCGGGTTCTACCTGCCCGCCGGCTTCAAGGACGTCGCCCCGTACGTGGTGGTGCTGCTGATGCTGTGGTTCAAGCCCAACGGCTTGTTCAGCGAAAAGCTCAGCAAGAAGGTCTGAACGATGCGCTTCCTGTTCAAGACCTCGTACCGGCAGGACATCGCGATCGTCAAGCACGAAGGCCAGCGCTTCTGGTATGGCCTGCTGCTGGCCGCACTGCTGGTGGCGCCGTGGGTGCTGCCGGAGTACTGGCTGGCGCAGTTGTCGTTCGTGCTGATCTACTCGATCGTCGGACTCGGACTGATGCTGCTGGCCGGCTTCACCGGCCAGGTGTCGATCGGGCACGCGGCGTTCCTGGGCACGGGCGCCTACACGCAGGCCGTGCTCACCGGCATGGGCGTGCCGTTCGTGCTGTCGATGGCAGCGGCCGCCGCGCTGTCGGCAGCCGTCGGCGTCGTGGTCGGCGTGCCGGCGCTGCGGGTCAAGGGCATCTACCTGGGCATCGCCACGCTGGCCTTCGGCTTCATCGTCGAGGAGGTGCTCGCGCGCTGGGAAAGCGTCACCGGCGGCAATGCCGGCAAGCACGTGAAGGCCCCCGACCTGTTCGGCTTCAAGCTCGACAGCAGCGAATCGTTCTACTACCTGTGCCTGGTCCTGTGCGTGCTGGTGACCCTGGGCGTGCTGAACCTGCTGCGCTCGCCCACCGGGCGCGCGTTCGTGGCGATCCGCGACTCGGAGATCTCGGCGCAGAGCATGGGCATCAACCTGGCGTATTACAAGGGCCTGTCGTTTGCGATCTCCGCGGCGCTGGCGGGCGTGGCCGGAGCGCTGTACGCGCACAAGCTGCGCTTCATCTCGCCCGACCAGTTCAGCCTGATCCAGTCCGTCGACCTGCTGCTGCTGATCGTGGTCGGCGGCCTGGGCTTCGTGCACGGCGCCTTCCTGGGCGCGATCTTCCTGATCACGATGCCGCAGCTGATCGCGCTGGGCAAGGACTACCTGCCGCCGGTGATCGGGCAGGCTGCAGGCCTGCAGGGCGTGGTCTACGGCGTGGTGCTGATCGCGTTCGTGCTGTTCGAACCGCTGGGTTTGTACGGCCGCTGGCTGAAGATCCGCACCTATCTGCAGCTGTTCCCGTTCTACCGCAAGGGCATGTTCAAGCGGCAGAAGAGCTTCACCAAATCGGACCGGGTGCGATGAGCACGGCCCCGCACACCCAGCTGACCGGCCCGCTGCTCAGCGCCCGCGACCTCTCGGTGCGCTTCGGCGGCGTGCTGGCCGTGAACAAGGTCAGCTTCGACGTGCAGCGCGGCGAGGTGTTCACGCTGATCGGGCCCAACGGGGCCGGCAAGACCACCGTGTTCAACCTGATCAGCCGGATCTACACGCCGACCACGGGCACGATCGACTTCGAAGGCACGGCGCTCACCCGCACGCCGCCGCACCAGGTCGCGCAGCTCGGCATCGCGCGCACGTTCCAGAACATCGAGCTGTTCGAGCACGCGACGGTGCTGCAGAACCTGCTGATCGGCCACCACGTGCACCGCAGCACCGGCTTCTGGAGCGAGCTGCTGTTTACGCCGAGCGTGCGCACCGCCGAGATCCAGGCCCGCGAGGAGGCCGAGCGGGTCATCGACTTCCTGCACCTGCAGCACCATCGGGACTCGATGGTCGCGGGGCTGCCCTACGGGGTGCGCAAGGTCGTGGAGCTGGCGCGCGCGCTGTGCATGCGACCCAAGCTGCTGCTGCTCGACGAGCCGTCTTCCGGGCTCAACGTCGAGGAGACCGACGACATGGCGTTCTGGATCCACGACATCCGCGACGACCTGGGCATCACGGTGCTGATGGTCGAGCACGACATGACGCTGGTCTCGCGGGTCTCCGACCGCGTGCTGGCGATGAACCAGGGCGAAACGATCGCGCTGGGCACGCCGCGCGAGGTCCAGGAGAACCCCGGCGTCATCGAGGCCTACCTGGGGACGATCGAGGACGTGTCCTCGCTGCGCCGCCCGCCCGCGACGAAGACGCCTGCCTGAGCGGATCGCCCGCAGACCATGAGCGCGCACCCGATCCTCAAGCTCTCCAACGTCGAGAGCTCCTACGGCCCGATCAAGGCGATCCGCGGCGTCAGCCTGGAAGTCGGCGCCGGGCAGATCGCAACCGTGCTCGGCTCCAACGGCGCGGGCAAGACCACGATCCTCAAGACCATCTCGGGAATCATCGACCCGCGCCGCGGCTCGATCGAGTTCAAGGGCGAGAACATCACCGCGATGGACCCCGCCGACGTCGTGCGTCGCGGCGTATCGCAGGTGCCCGAGGGTCGCGAAGTGTTCCCGCTGCTGTCGGTGCGCGACAACCTGATCATGGGGGCCTACACGCGCAAGGACCGCGACGCGGTCGCGCGCGACCTGGAAACGGTCTACGGCTACTTCCCGATCCTGCGCGAGCGCGCCACGCAGGAGGCCGGGCTGCTGTCGGGCGGCCAGCAGCAGATGCTGGCGATCTCGCGCGCGATCATGGCCGCGCCCCAGCTGATCCTGCTCGACGAGCCCAGCCTGGGCCTGTCGCCCAAGCTGACCAAGGAGATCTTCGAGATCGTCGTGCGCATCAACCGCGAGCGCGGCACGCCGATGCTGCTGGTCGAGCAGAACGCCAACATGGCGCTGAACGCCGCCGACTACGGCTACGTGCTGGAGAACGGCCGGATCGTGCTGGACGACCGCTGCGAGGTGCTGCGCGAGAAGGAGGACATCAAGGAGTTCTACCTCGGCATGAAGGAACAGGGCGTCCGCGGCGAGCGCAGGTGGAAGAAGAAGAAGACGTGGCGGTGAGCAAGACGTGGCGAAGAGTGGCGTGCAACTGATGGCAACCGAATCATGAGCAATCTCTGGGACCTTGGGGCGATCCAGCCGAATACCGAGATCGCGATGCCCGGCGAGACGATCCACCAGGTCTTCTGGAACGCCGTCGCCCGCCGTGGCGAGCGCGTGTTCATGCGCCAGAAGGACCTGGGCATCTGGCGCAGCTGGACGTGGACCGAGACCGGACGCGCGGCGCGCGAGATGACGATGGGCCTGGTGGCACTAGGCCTGCAGCCGGGCGAGACCGCGTCGATCCTGGCCAACACCGTGGAGGAGTGGCTGCTGGCCGACGTCGCCATCCTGAGCGCGGGCGGCGTGTCCAACGGCATCTACCCCACCGACGCGACCAGCCAGGTGCACTACCTGTGCGAGGACTCCCGCACCGTGGTGCTCTTCGTCGAGGACGACGAGCAGCTCGACAAGGCGCTCGAGGCCCGCGAGAAGCTGCCGCTGCTGCGCAAGATCGTCGTGTTCGACATGGAGGGCCTGCACGACCTGAAGGATCCGGGCGTCATCAGCCTGGACGAGCTGCGCAGGCTCGGAGCGGCCTACGACGCCGCGCACCCCGGCGAATTCGACGCACGGGTCGCCTCGCGCGGCCCGGACGACCTCGCGATCCTGGTCTACACGTCGGGCACCACCGGCAAGCCCAAGGGGGCGATGCACTCGCACCGCGCGATCGTGCACACCGTGCGCGGCTACAATCTGATCATCGGCCAAGCCGAGAACGACGAACGGATCTGCTTCCTGCCCCTGTGCCACATCGCCGAGCGGCTCGGCGGCACGTTCTTCGCGATCTACACCGGCTCGGTACTGAACTTCGTCGAGAACCCCGAAACCGTCCCCGAAAACGTGCGCGAGATCTCGCCGACCGTGATGACCGCCGTCCCCCGGGTCTGGGAGAAGTTCTACTCGGGCGTGATGATCGGCATCGCCGAATCGAGCAAGCTGCAGCAGGCGATCTACGCGTGGGGGATCTCCGTGGGGCGCGACATCGCCGAACGGGTGATCGACGCCAAGCCCGTCGGTGCCTGGTTGAAGGCCAAGTTCACGCTGGCACGTCTGCTGGCGCTGAACAACGTTCGCAAGCTGATCGGCATTCACCGGGCGCGCTTCCTCATCACGGGCGCCGCCCCGATCTCGCCCGAGCTCGTGCGCTGGTACATGGCGCTGGGCATTCCAATGCTGGAGGTCTGGGGCCAGACCGAATCGTGCGGCGCCTCGACCTACATGCCGCCCGACCGGATCAAGCCCGGGTCGATCGGCCCCGCCTGCCCGTTCAACGAGGTCAAGGTCGACGAGCAGACCGGCGAACTGCTGATCCGCGGCACCAACGTCTTCATGGGCTACCTGAACCAGCCCGAGAAGACCGCCGAGACGATCGACAAGGATGGCTGGCTGCACACCGGCGACGTGGGCTCGGTCGATGCGGACGGCTACTTCAGGATCACCGACCGGATGAAGGACATCATCATCACGGCCGGCGGCAAGAACATCACGCCCAGCGAGTTCGAGAACGAGATCAAGTTCTCGCCGTACGTGACCGACGCGGTGCTGATCGGCGACAAGCGCCCGTACCTGACGGCACTGGTCATGATCGACCAGGAAAACGTCGAACGCTACGCGCAGGACCACGACGTGCCCTTCTCCAACTACGCCAGCCTGACCCGCGCCAAGGAAGTGCAGGACCTGATCCAGGGCGAGATCGATGCCATCAACAAGAAGTTCGCCCGGGTCGAGCAGGTCAAGAAGTTCCGGCTGATCGAGACCCAGCTGACCGCCGAGGACGAGGAACTGACCCCGACGATGAAGCTCAAGCGCAAGCTCGTGCACCAGAAGTACGCGGAAGTCATCGAAGGCATGTACCGCGGCTGACCCCTCCAAGACCCCCACACAGGAGAACTCCATGAAGATGCTCCAGACCACTGCGTTCGGCCTGAGCGCCCTGGCGCTGGCCGTGACCAGCGGCCTTGCCCACGCCCAGCAGGGCGTCAGCAAGAACGAGATCTTGATCGCCACGATCCAGGATCTCTCCGGCCCGATAGCGGCCTTCGGCAAACAGACCCGCAACGGCATGCAGTTGCGGGTCGAGGAGATCAACGAGCAGGGCGGCATCAACGGCCGCAAGATCAAGCTCGTCGTCGAGGACAGCGCCTACGATCCGAAGCGTGCGGTGCTTGCCGCCCAGAAGCTGATCAGCCAGGACAAGGTATTCGCCGTGGTCGGCCAGATCGGCACCGCGCAGAACAACGCGACCATTCCGATCGGCCTGGAGAAGAACGTCGTCAGCTTCCTGCCGGTGACCGCCGCGCGCGAGATGTACGAGCCCTTTCACAAGCTCAAGTTCTCGTTTGCCGTGACGTACTACGACCAGATTCGGGCGGGCCTGCCGGAGCTGTTCAAGAAGAAGAAGTACGCCAGGCCCTGCATCATCTACCAGGACGACGAGTTCGGCCTCGAGGTGCTGCGCGGCACCGAGGAGGCCCTCAAGAGCCTGGGCGTGCCGCTCGTCGAGAAGACGACCTTCAAGCGCGGATCCACCGACTTCTCGTCGCAGGTGGCGCGAATGAAGGCCGCGAACTGCGACCTCGTGGTGCTGGGAACGATCGTTCGCGAGACCATCGGCACCATCGGCGAATCGCGCAAGACCGGGTTCTCGCCTGATTTCCTCGGTTCGAGCGCCGCGTACACCGACCTGATCCACAAGCTCGGTGGCAAGGCGATGGACGGGATGTACGCGATGCACACGATTTCGCATCCGTACCTGGACGGTGTCGACGACAAAGTCCGCTTCTGGGCCAACAAGTACAAGACCAAGTTCAACGAGGACCCCACCGTCTTCTCGGCCTACGGCTACATGGTGATCGACATGTTCGCAACCGCCGCCGCACGCGCCGGCCAGAACCTGACCCCGGACACCTTCGCCAAGGGCATGGAAATCACGTTTCCTCGCGACATCTTCGGCGGGGCCCCGCAGTCGTTCAGCCCCACCAAGCGGCTTGGCAGCGACCAGAGCCGCCTGTCGCAGATCCAGAACGGCCGCTGGGTCGTCCTGACGGATTACCTGACCGCGCCGGCGAAATAGGCGGGCCCCAAGGGACGCGCGGCCCGTCGCCGGGGCCGCCGCGTGCCCACATCAGCCCAAAGAGAGAGCGATCTCGGGCGACCTCGGCAAGATGAACCCGGCCGAGACTACAGACCAAACCAAACAGGAGACACGCATGACAAAGCTCAAGAACACCGCGATCGGCCTGAGCGCCGTCGCGATCGCGTTGGGCGCAGGCCTCGCCCACGCCCAGCAGGGCGTGACCAAGACCGAGATCGTGATCGGGACGATCCAGGATCTGTCCGGACCGGTTGCGGCGTTCGGCAAGCAGACCCGCAATGGAATGCAGCTGCGGGTCGAGGAAATCAACGAGCAGGGCGGTGTCAACGGCCGCAAGCTGACGTTGCTGGTCGAGGACAACGCCTACGACCCCAAGCGTGCGGTGCTTGCGGCGCAGAAGCTGGTCAATCAGGACAAGGTCTTTGCGGTGGCTGGCCACATCGGCACGGCGATGAACAACGCCGCCATGCCGATCCAGTTCGAGAAGAACGTCATTAACTTCTTTCCGGTGACTGCCGCACGCGAGATGTACGAGCCCTTCCACAAGCTCAAGTTCTCGTTTGCAGCAACCTACTACGACCAGATGCGCTCGGGACTGCCCGAGATGTTCAAGAAGAAGAAGTACGCCCGGCCCTGCATCATCTATCAGGACGACGAATTCGGCCTGGAGGTTCTGCGCGGTTCAGAGTGGGCGCTCCAGCAGGTCGGCGTGCCGTTCGTCGAGAAGACCAGCTACAAGCGCGGCGCGACCGACTTCTCTTCGCAGGTTGCGCGCATGAAGGCGGCCAACTGCGACATCGTCGTGCTCGGAACGATCATTCGCGAGACGATCGGCACGATCGGTGAATCGCGCAAGTCAGGGTTCTCGCCCGATTTCTTCGGGTCCAGCGCGGCCTACACCGACCTGATCCACAGGCTCGGCGGCAAAGCCATGGACGGCCTGTACGCGATGCACACAGCCGCCAACCCGTACCTGGACGGCGCAGACGACAAGGTGCGGTTCTGGGCCAACAAGTACAAGACCAAGTTCAGCGAGGACCCAACCGTCTTCTCGGCGTACGGCTACACAATCGTCGATTCCTTTGCGATGGCTGCCCGCAATGCCGGCCCGAACCTGACTCCGGACACGTTCGTGAAGGCAATGGAAACAACCAAGTTCCCAGCCGACATCTTCGGTGCGCCCGCGGGCTCCTTCGGACCGACCAAGCGCCTGGGCAACGACCAGACCCGCATGGCACAGATCCAGAACGGCCGCTGGGTGTCGGTCACCGACTACCTGCCTGTGCCGCCTGAGAAGAAGTAACGCCGACACGCGGGGGTTGCCAGGCGACTGGCAAAGCGCCGTCCGGCGAGAATCGAAACAAGCGGGCCGCCCCGTCGGGCGGCCCTTCCTTTTCTACTTCCCCCCCAACCCCATCGACCGCGTGATCACTTCCTTCATGATCTCGTTG
>CAYGZN010000060.1:0-11753 GCA_964354355.1 uncultured Burkholderiaceae bacterium
CGGAGGCCACCATCGTGGGCGCGGCCGTCGGCATGGCCCTGACCGGGCTCAAGCCGGTGGTCGAGATGCGGGTCATCGACTTCGCGCTGTGCGCGATGGACGAGATCGTCAACCAGGCGGCCAAGAACCGGTTCATGTTCGGCGGGCAGGGGCGGGTGCCGGCGGTGCTGCGCATGCCGATCGGCATCTGGACGGCGTCGGCCGCGCAGCACTCGCAGTCGCTGGAGGCGTGGTTCGCGCACGTGCCTGGGCTGGTCGTGGTGGCACCCGCCACGCCGCAGGACAACTACAGCCTGCTGCGCGCCGCGATCGACTGCGGCGATCCGGTGGCGTACTTCGAGCACAAGGAGCTGTGGGCCGACACCGGCGACGTCGACGCGTCGCTGGCGGTGCCGCTGGGCCGCGCGCGCCTGGTGCGGGCCGGCGGCGCGCTGACGGTCGTCACCTGGAGCAAGGCCGTGCACGGGGTGCGGCAGGCTGCCGACCTGCTCGCGGGCGAAGGCATCGAGGTCGAAGTCATCGACCTGCGCACGCTGTGGCCGTGGGACCGCGAGATGGTGTTCGCGTCGGCCGCAAAGACCGGCCGCGTGCTGGTCGTGCACGAGGCCGTGCAGGTCGCGGGCTTCGGCGCCGAGATCGCCGCGGTGCTGGCCGAGGAGACCGGGGCGCGGGTCGCGCGGCTGGGCGCGCCGCGCTCACCGGTCGGCTATGCGCCGGTGCTGGAGGCGCAGGCGCGCGTGACGCCGCAGGCGATTGCGGCGCGTGCGCGGGCGATGGTGGCGCGGGGGTAGGCCGGCGGCGTGCGGCTTGCCGGCGTGGGCAGGCGCAGGGCCCCGGCGCGCGCGCCCCGGCTGCGCCGGGGTGCCCTCGCCTTCCTCGTCCGACCCGGCCGTGCCCGAACTCGCGGCCGCTGCGCGGCCGCTCGGACAGCGGGCACTATCGATCGACTGGACAGGCCAGTCGATCGATGCCGGGTCTCCCTACGGAAGCGCTCGGCGCGCCCGAGGGGCCCTGCGCCTGCCCACGCCGGCAAGCTGAGGGCTCGGGAGGCGGGAGGTTGGCACGCGCGACGTCACCCGAGCGCAGTCGGCATCGAGCGTAGAATGGTCCAAGCCACCGGACATCCCCATGGACGATACGACTCTGCTCGAGCGCATCACCGTCGACCCTGCCATCTTCGGCGGCAAGCCCATCATTCGCGGCCGGCGCCTCGCGGTCGAGCACGTCTTGGCCATGCTTGCTGCCGGCGATACGCCGGAGACGATCCTGGCCGGCTACGCGTGGCTCGAACCCGAAGACATCCGCGCGTGCCTCGTTTACGCGCATCGGCTGGTCGCCCATGAGCGTGTCGAGCCGCGCGTCGTCGGCTCTGCTGCGTGAAGATTCTGCTCGACGCGTGCGTCTGGGGAAAGGCAAGGGAAGACCTCACGGCGGCTGGGCACGATGTCGTCCACGCAGGGGACTGGACGGAAGATCCGGGCGACGAGGAAATCCTCGTTCTCGCATTCGACGAAGGACGCGTGCTCGTGACCCTGGATAAGGACTTCGGGGAACTCGCGATCGTGCGCGCGCAACCGCATTTCGGCATCGTTCGCCTCGTCGAGATCCCGGCGAAGAGGCAGGGGGCTGTTTGCTCGCAGGCCCTCGAACGCTATGCGACAAAGCTGGCTTCCGGGGCGATTGTGACCGTCGAGAGAGGCCGCACGCGCGTGCGGTCCGCGGGCGCGGGCGAGGATCGCGGATAGGGCGCCGGATCAGATTCTCCGGCGCGTCGTGCCTGTGTGCGACGCATCCGGCCGGGGCCACCGTCTGCGCGCGAGCGCGTGATGCAGCGCCGCCCGCGACATCGCCCGGCGTCAGGGCATCGCAGTCGCCCCGCCGTCCGCTGACGTCGCCCCCGCATCCGCCGGCATCACCAGGTCCCGGTACGAGTGCCACGTGGCCAGCCCGACCAGCGGCACGGTGACGATCAGGCCGACGAAGAACGTGACGAAGCCGAACACCGTCAGCGCGACGACGATCACCGCCCACGACAGCATCGCGGGCAGGTTGCGCCCGACCGCGATGACGCTGGCCAGCATCGCGGTGATCGCGTCGGTGCCGCGATCGAGCATCAGCGGGATCGCGATCGCCGAGAAGGCGAACACCAGCAGCGCGAACACCGCGCCCACGACCAGATAGGTGGCGACGAACTCCAGGTTGCTGCCCAGCGCGAGCTGCGACAGCAGCAGCTGGATGCTGGGCATCTGGCGCGGGAAGAAGATCGCGATGACCATCATCGAGGAGCGGGCCCACAGCGCCAGCAGGATGCCCAGTCCGATGCCCAGGATCGCGATGTTCATCAGGTTGCGTCGCCACGCGACGGTGGTGCGCGCGATGCTGCAGCGCTCGCCGCATTCGTGTCGCCGGGCGACCTCGTACAGGCCCATCGCCATGAACGGGCCGACCAGCAGGAAGCCGCCGATCAGCGCCATCATCAGCCCGGGCGATTCGCGCAGCAGCGCGCCCAGCACCCAGCCCATCGCCGCGAAGCACAGCCCGTAGAACAGGCAGGGCGCGGGGCACGCATAGAAGCTGCGCGCGCCCTGCCACAGCCACTTGAAGGGCGCGGCGAACTCGACGCTGCGAATCGTCGGGAACGGCGCGCGGTCCGATCGCGCAGCGTCGCCCGGCTCGGTGTGCCGGGGCGGGTCGGCAGCCGGCAACGGTGCGCCGTCTTCGGGCTGGGGCGGGTTCGCGGGTCGGGTCGGGCTCATCGGCCCAGTGTAGATCCGCGCCGCGCCGGCGTCGACATCCGCGGACGCGGCGGTTACGATCGGTGGTCCTTGCGGAGTGTGGCCATGCAGGTTCCGACCGAGCTCTACCGTCGCGGCGGCCGCGGCGGCGTCTACGTGTACGACGTGGCCGAGCTGCCCTGGCAGCAGGCGGGCAAGGACGGCGTCATGCAGAAGGTGGTCCGTTACGACAACGAGCGCGGCCATTTCCTGGGGATGATCGGCATGGACGCGCTGACCCGCTCGGGGCTGCACCAGCACCAGGGCGTGGCCACCAGCTTCTTCGTGGACGGCGGCCTGACCGACTACCAGGGCAGCATCGGGCTGCACCAGGTCGGCGTCAACCTGAAGGGCGCGACGCACGACGCGATCGCCTACGCGCGCACGCTGTTCGTTGCGCGCCTGGAGGCGCCGGTGACCTATCCGCCACAGGCCGGGCCGCTGCACGCGCTGCACGCGGGCTCGCGCCACGCGGCGATCGTCAACCCTGCGCCGTCGGTGCCGCCCGACATCAACATCAGCGTCGACCTGCTGACGTCGCACGGCACGGGCTGTTCGGGCATCCGCCGCCAGACGGTCTTCGATTACGCGCCCACCTCGGACGACCACCGGTTGGTGCAGCTGTCGGTGATGCCCGAGACACGCGCGCCGCGGCTGCTGGCGGCCGGGTTCACCGAGCTGTGGGTGCGTGGCGGCCTGCTCGAGGTCGACGGGCGCGTGGTCACGGCCAACAGCTTCGTGATCGTCGAACCCGAGACCGAGCTCAGCCTGGCCTCGCCGTTCGGCGCGCTGCTGCTGGCCTGGGCCGAGGGCCCGGCCCACTGGGTCGAGCCGGTCGCGCCGCCGGGCGCGACCAGCGCGCCCGCGGTGCGAGCGGACCTGTTCGGCTACCGCTAGCCGCGGACCCGACGCTCAGGCCTTGCGCGAGCGGGCCACGACCTCCTCGACCTTGCTGACCAGCGGCGCGCCGATCACGGCCTTCCAGCGCGCGTACGGGCGCCGGCACGCGATCTGCCACTGCTCCATCTCGGCGGGGGTCGGCAGGACCACGTCGACGCCCAGCGCCTTCACCGCATCGACGTCCTTTGCGAACATGTCGCGCACCAGCTGCGTCTGCTGGCGCGCGGCGTCCTGCGCGGCGTCGCGCACGATCTTCTGGTCGGGGGCCGACCAGCTCTGCCAGATCGGGTTGGCGATCGCGAACAGCAGGATGTCGTTGGAGTAGTTCCACTTGGTCACGTATTTCTGGCCGAGCGTGTTGATCTTGGCCGCCAGGAACACCTCGAGCGGGTTTTCCTGGCCGTCGACCGCCCCCGAGGCCAGCGCCGGCTGCGTGTCGGCCCAGCTCATCGCCGTCGGGTTCGCGCCCATGCCGGTCATGATCTCCTGGTACATCGGGCTGGCCACGGTGCGGATCTTCAGGCCCTTGAAGTCCTCGGGCCTGCGCACCGGCCGCTTGCTGTTGGACAGCTGCCGGTAGCCGGTCTCGCCCACGGCCAGCGGCTCGGCGCCGGCGCGCCGGATGATGTCGAAGAAGTCCTTGGTGGTGACCTCCGACGCGACCACCGCGTCGTAGGCCTTGTGGTCGGGCATCAGGAAAGGCAGCGCGTACAGGCCGCACTCCTTGACGGTGCCCGACCAGTTGATCGGCGCGCCGCACAGCACGTCGATGATGCCCTGGCGCATCGCCGCGAATTCGCGGTCCTGCTGGCCCTGCACCAGGCTCGCCCCGGGGTACTGCTTGATGTTGATGCGCCCGCCGGTGCGCTCGCGCACCAGGTTCGCGAAGATCTCGCCGCCCTTGCCCCAGGCAAACGCCGGCGGCACGACCGTGGACATCTTGTACTCGGGCCGGTAGGCGGACTGCGCACGCAGGATCGCGGGGGCGCCCAGCACCGTGGTGCCGGCCAGGCCGGTGAGGCCGGTCTTGAGGATTGCGCGTCTCTTCATCGATGTCTCCTTCTGGATTCGGGGTCAGCGGGTATCGGATCCGGTTTTGCGGGCGCGGTCAAGCGCGATCACGGGACGCGCAGTCATGGGTCGCAGCCCGTCAGTATCCCAGCGAACGCGGCAGCCACAGCGCCAGCTCGGGGAACACGGCGACGGCGACCGTCGCCACCAGGAACGACACCACCAGCCACAGCACCCAGGGCACGGTCTGCTCGATGCGCACTGCGGCCAGCCGGCAGGCGACCAGCAGGTTGACCGCCATCGGCGGGGTGAACTGGCCGATCGCCACCAGCATCGTCAGCAGCACGCCGAACCAGACCGGATCCCAGCGATGCAGCGCCATCAGCGGCGTGAGCAACGGCAGGAAGATCAGGAAGATCGACACGCCGTCCAGGAACATGCCGACGACGAGCAGCACGACCATCAGCAGCACCAGCGTTGCGGTGCTGCCCAGTCCGGCGGTCCTGATCGCATTCATCAGCGGGTCGGCCAGTCCGAGCGTGGACACGGCATACGCGAAGATGCCGGCCAGCCCGAGCACCAGCATGATCACGGCCGACGTCTCGGCGGCCTCGCGAAAGATGTCGTACAGGTCGCGCACCCCGATCGTGCGATGCACGACCATGCCGACCAGCAGGCCGTAGACGACGGCGACCACGGCCGCCTCGGTCGGCGTGAACCAGCCCATGCGCATGCCGCCCAGGATCAGCACCGGTGCGGCCAGCCCCCACGAGGCCTCGCGCAGCGACGCCCAGAACGGAGGCCGCGGCAGTTCGCGCTCGGCCGCACCCATGCCGTGGCGGCGGGCCAGCCACACCGCCGGCACGATCAGCGCGAGACCGGCCAGCACGCCGGGGACCATGCCGGCGGCGAACAGCGCCGGCACCGACGCGCCGGGCACCAGCACGCTGTAGACGATGAACGCGATCGATGGCGGGATCAGGATGTCGGTGGCGGCGGCCGCGCCCACGACCGACGCCGAGAACGGGGCCGGGTAGCCGGCGCGCGACATCGCCGCGATCATCACGCCGCCGACCGCGGCCGCGTTGGCCGGGCCCGAGCCCGAGATGCCGCCCAGCACCATCGCCACCAGGATCGCCACCATCGGCAGCATGCCCGGGGCGCGCCCGACGCAGGCGATCGCGAACGTGACCATGCGCTGCGCGACGCCCGAGCGGTCGAAGATCGAGCCCACCAGCACGAACATCGGCAGCGCGAGCAGCGGGTACTTGGCCAGCCCCGCGTGGAAGTTCTGCGGCGCCGCGAGCAGCCCCCACAGCATCGTGTCCGGGTTGGACATCGCGATCGCAGCAGCCCCGCCGATGCCCAGCGCCACGCCGATCGGCACGCCGGCCAGCATCAGCGCAAAGAACAGCGCGAACAGCAGCAGTCCGGTCACGGGCCACCGTCGAGGTGCGGGTCGGCGTGCGCGCCCGGCACGCCCCGGCCCAGGCGCAGCGCGCGAAACAGCCCGGCCGTGCGGGCGGCGATCGCCAGGCACAGCAGCGGCACCCACACCGTGTACCACCAGCGCGGCACACCCAGCGCCATCGATGTCTCCTGGTAGTGGTACTCGTCCCACACCACTCGACCCGACAGGCCCGCCAGCACCACGAAGAACAGCGTCGTGGCGGCGGCCGAGAACAGCGCCAGGCGGCGCCTGCGGGCCCACGGGCCGTTCTCGTAGAAGTACTCGATCCGGATGTGCCGGTCGCGCGCGGCGGCCGCGCTGGCGCCGGCCATCGTCATCAGCACGATCAGGAAGATCGACACCTCCTCGGTCGGGGCCAACGACTCGTCGGTGAGGTAGCGCACGACGACGTTGCCCAGGGTCAGCAGGACCAGCACGGCCATGCAGCCCACCGCGATCGCTTCCTCGAACGCAACCGGCAAGCGCAGGCGGCGCGCGCTGCCGGTGTCGACGGATGTCGGGGGTGTGCGGTGGGACGGTTCGGACAAGTCGGTTCCGGGCCCGTCGGAGGCGGCGCCCAGGGAGGCGGCACTGTAACACCCGTCGTGAAGGGGCGTCAGCGCGGGCCCGTGGGCTAAGATGCCGGCCCGATGGCCCAGTTGATTCCGCTGGTCAAAGCGCTGCTGATCGCCGTGCCGGCCGGTGCGCTGTTCGCGGCCGCCGGCAGTCCGCTGCCGTGGATGATCGGGCCGCTGGTGTGCTGTGCGGCGGCCGGCATGGCCGGCCTGGAGCTCACCGTGCCGCCGGCCGCACGCAGCGCGGGCCAGTGGGTCATCGGCACCGCGCTGGGACTGTACTTCACGCCGGCGGCCGTCGCGCGCATCGTCGACTACGCGCCGTGGATCGTGCTGGGCATCGGCTACGCGCTGGGCCTGGGGCTGGCGTTCGCGTGGGCGCTGCGGCGCTTTGCGGGGGTGACGCGCGAGACGGCGTTCTTCGCCGGGGCCATCGGCGGGGCGTCGGAGATGGCGGTGCAGGGCGAGCGCGCCGGGGGGCGCATCGACCAGATCGCGGCCGCGCACAGCATGCGGATCATGATCGTGGTGATCACGCTGCCCTTCGTCTACAAGTTCCTCGACGTGCACGGCTCCGACCCGTACGAGACCGGCGCGCGCGTCGTCGACTACGCGGGGCTGGCGGCGCTGACTGCGGTGACGTGCGCGGCGGCACTGGCGATCCGCGCGCTGGACTGGCCCAATGCGTGGGTCATCGGGCCGCTGGTGGTGGGCGCCGTGCTGACGGCCGCCGGCCAGAACTGGACGATGCTGCCGCCCGCGCTGGTCAATGCCGGCCAGGTGCTGATCGGCGTGTCGCTGGGCACCCGGTTCACGCCGGACTTCCTGCGCCACGCGCCGCGCTTCGTCGGCGTGGTCGCAGCCTCGACCGTGCTGGGCATCGTGGTGTCGGCGCTGTTCGGCAGCGCGATCGGCGCACTGGCCGGGATACCGGCGTCGACGATGGTGCTGGCGACCTCACCCGGCGGCATCGCCGAGATGACGCTGACGGCCAAGACGCTCAGACTGGGCGTGCCGGTGGTCACGGTGTTCCACGTGACGCGGATGGTGGCGATGGTGCTGGTCACCGGGCTGGTGTACCGGGCGGTCGGACGGTGGCGGGGATGGGCGCGCTGACGGCGCTGCCTGCGCTGCCTTGGCCGTCTGCCCCGCCTGCGGCAGCGACGACGACAACTTCGAGAGGACGGGGACGAGCGTGAACGTGACGAAGGAACAGGCGCAGCAGTGGCTCGGCGAGCTGTTTGCGCCGTGGGTGCAGGCGCTGGGCCTGCGGGTCGAGGCGATCGGCGGTGGCGAGGCGACGCTGCTGCTGCCGTTCGATGCGAGCCTGGCTCGCGAGGGCGGCACCTTGTGCGGCCAGGCGCTGATGGCCGCGGCCGACACCTCGATGGTCCTGGCGATCGCATCGTCGCTGGGCGGGTTCCGCCCGATGACGACCGTCAGCCTGAACAGCAGCTTCATGCGCCCGGTGGCCGGCGGCGGCGTGCGCCTCGTGGCGCGCGTGCTCAAGCCCGGCCGCACGCTGATGTTCGGCGAGATCGAGATGCTCGGGGCGGCCGACGGCAAGCTCGTCGCTCACGCCACGACGACCTACGCGCTGGTGTAGCGCTGCTGCGCCTTGGCGCCGGGGCGAACGGGCAGACTACTTTGCGGCTTTCCGGGCGACCGTCCTGCGGACCGCAGCCTTCTTCGTGGCGGTCTTGCGGGCCAGCGGTCTGCCGGCAGCCGACTTCTTCGCGACTGCTCTCTTCGCTGCGGCTTTCGTTGCGGCCACCCGCTTGACGGCGGCCTTCTTCACGCCGGCCTTCTTCACCGCGGACTTGACCGGGGCGGCCTTGCGCGCCGCCGACTTCTTCGCGGCCGCCTTCTTGCCCGCGGCGCGCTTGACCAGCGGCGCGACCCGGGCCGCGCGCGACTTGGCTGCGCCCGCGGCGCGCTCGGCGAGCGGCTTGAAACGCTCGATCACGACGATCAGCCGCTTCAGTGCGGCCGGCGGGATGCGCTCGGAGGCGCGCTTGACCAGCACCTGCATGAGTTTCTCGATGTCGCGCGCTGCAGCGCCCGAACGGATCCAGTTCTCGACGTGGGCGATCGTCTGCTTCAGGGAGGCGGTGGTGGCCATGGGGGACTCGCTGTCGGTTGGGGTCAACGTTCAACGATAACCCCGCAGCGCCCGGCGCGCATCAACGCATTGCTCGGGTGTTGCTCGCGGGACTCGTTGCACGCGCCCGTTCTGCGGTTGCACGCGCCCGGCCCGCCGGTCCGCTGTGCCGCTGCCGCTGCGCGATTCAGGGGTGCAGCCAGCAGGCGGCCGGTGCACGCTCGATCGCATCGGCCCCGCGGGCGCCGGCCTCGGCCACCGGGGCGGACTGCGGCCAGTCGAAGCGCGCCCGCTGATGGCCGGTGCGCCCGAGCCGCAGCCAGTCGATGCCGTGCACCCGCAGCGCGATCAGCGCGAAGTTCACGAACCCGGATTGCGACTGCAACGCATCGGGCAGCCGCCCGCGAAATTCCGGCGGCAGGTTGGGGTCGTCGTGCAGCGATTCGGTGCCCGGCGGCGCGGGCGCGAGGTAGGCGCGCCGCGACGACGCGGGCAATGCGTCCCACGCCCGGCGAGCCGGCCCGTCGCCCGCGTGCAGCGACGCGCACGCGCGCAGACGCAGCTGGACGTCCGCGTTTCGGTGATGCAGGACCAGGCACACCTGCGGCTGCGCGCGCAGCTGCGCCACCTTGTGTGCACGCAGGTCGGAATGCACGTGCAGCAGGCGTGTTGCGCGGTCGACCTCGCGCAGCACGACGGTGCGCGCGTCGGGCACCGGCGAGCCGGGGTCCCGCGTGTCGACGCTGGCGAGCACCGGCCAATGCAGGTCGTCCGCCGGGTCGCGCGCGCCGCGCTCGAGCATCGCCCACGCGGCGGCTAGAATGTCCTGCAGCGCGGCAGGCGCAGGGTCGGTGAATGGCACCGGCCGCAGTCTAGCGCGGGGAGACACGCGGTGACGACGACTTCGACGACGGCATCGGGCGCACGGGGCCGACTCGCCGGCAAGGTGGCCTGGGTCACCGGCGGCGCGACGGGGGTCGGGCAGGCCACCGCACGGTGGCTCGCCCAGGCCGGCGCCACGGTGGTGATCTCGGGGCGGCGCCGGCAGGAGTTGTCGCAGACGGCGGCCGCACTGCAGGCCGAAGGGTTGTCCGCGCACGCGGTGCCGCTGGACGTGGCCGATCCCGCGGCGGTGGCCGCGGCGCACGCGTCGATCGCCGCGCGCCACGGCGCGGTCGGCGTGCTGGTCTGCGCCGCGGGAATCAACGTGCCGCGGCGCTCGTGGGCCGACCTGACGCCGGAGGGTTTCGCGCAGGTCGTCGGCATCAACCTCGAGGGCGTGGCCTGGTGCGTGCGCGAAGTGCTGCCCGGCATGCGCGCGGCCGGCGACGGCGTGATCGTGATCGTCTCGTCATGGGCCGGCTGGACCTACCTGCCGGTCGCCGGAGCCGCCTACAGTGCGAGCAAGTCGGCGCTGGGCCCGCTGGTGCAGAGCCTGAACGACCAGGAAGGCCGCCACGGCGTGCGCGTGTGCCACCTGTGCCCGGCCGAGATTGCGACGCCGATCCTCAAGACCCGGCCGGTGCCGCCGTCCGACGAGGACATGGCGCGGATGCTCAAGCCCGAGGACGTGGCCGAGACGATCGGCTTCGTGGTCAGCGCGCCGCCGCACGTGTGCCTGAACGAGGTCGTCATCGCGCCGACCTGGAACCGGATCTACATCGGCGCGGAGGACCTCAAGCCGCGTTGAGCCGACCCGGCGGCGCGGCGGACACCGCGCCGGTCAGGCTGCCTTGAGCGCGTCCTGCAGCTTGGCGATCATCGTCTTCTCGCCCCCGCTCAGGCGCTCGCCGCCGAAGCCCAGGAACCCGCCTTCGGTGGCCGCATTGGCGACCTTCTGGGCAATGCCCCCGATCCACTTCGCGTAGGCGTCGGCATCCGCGGGCGACCTGGCGCGCAGCGCGCGCATCGCCTGACCCAGCAGGTCGGCGGACAGCCCCTGCAGCGTGTCGGTGAGCTGCTGCTGCGACATGCCGAAGGACATCTGCCCGCGCAGGAACGTCTGACCCGCGACCACCTCGTCCTTGGCGGCGAGTTCGCGCACCAGCGCGTTGTCGCCGTGCAGGCCTTCCATCACCGCCTGCATGGCGGCGAACGACTCCTTGAACGTCCCCAGGCCGCTGGAGCCGGCCGCGGCGACCGCAACGGCCGCCACGTGCGGGGCGTTGCGCAGCGCGGCCCATTCCTGTTCCGAGAAATCCGCCTTGGTTGCCATGGTTTCGTACCTCCTGTTGGGCACATCGCGACAGCCGGTTGCGGGTTCGCTGCAGATCGACCGCTGCTCGCGCCCGAAGCACCGCCGGGCGGCAGCGTAGCACGCGCCGGCGACCGCTTGCCTATCCTGCGTCGCACACCTTGCGGGAGCGGGAATTGAGATCGATCTGCCTGATGCTTGCCTGTGTCGCCGCGCTGTCCGGCTGCAGCGTGGTCGCCGCGCCGTGCCGGATCACCGGCGCGGTGCTCAAGACGGTGCCGGCGCTCGGCGACGTCGCCGCCGTTCCGTTCGACGCCTGCGCGGCCGTCATCGACTGAAACGCCCTCAGGCGCGCACGTAGTGCAGGCGCGCGTGCTCGCGGCGCCAGGCCGTGACTTCGTCGCGCAGCGACTCCGGCGGCTCGCCTGCGACCCAGACGCGCGCCAGCAGACGGGCCAGCCGCGGCATGTCGGCGGGCACGAAGCCCCAGCGCGTGATCTCCTGCGTGCCGATGCGGATCGCGTTCTGGTCGCCGGCCACGGGATCGCCCGGCACGTCGATGCCGGTGGTCAGGATGTTCGCGCGCTCGATCAGCCGCGACGCGGCCGTGCCGCCGAAGCCGTGGGGATCCGCCGGCCGACGCGCGGCGAGCGCCAGCGCGGCCACGGGCAGCGCGGCGACCGGCACGGCGACGAACTGCGAGTCGGTCGGTCGCTGCGCGTTCGGGCCCGCCGTCGCGGTGAACACC
>CAYGZN010000061.1:0-5458 GCA_964354355.1 uncultured Burkholderiaceae bacterium
TGAGCGCGTCCTGACCGGAGCGCCCGGCGAGCGCGTCCTGACCGGAGCGCCCGGCGAGCGCGCGCGACTCGGTGCGCTGCTCGATGGCGAACACGGCCGCCTCGACGCGCGAGCCGAGGTTCAGCTTCGACAGGATGTGGCGCACGTGCAGCTTCACGGTGTCGTGGCTGATGCCCAGCGTGTTGGCGATGGCCTTGTTGCTCAGTCCCCGCGCCACGTAGCCGAGGATCTCCCGTTCGCGGACCGTCAGCTGCCGCAGCGTGGAGTCGCGCTGCTGCTGCTGCTGGTTGTCCTGCAGCAGGCTCGAGAGCTTGGCGGCCATCGCAGGGGCTACGACGAGTTCGCCGCGCGCGGCCCGCACGATCGCGTCGACGATCTCCTCGGGCGGCAGGTCCTTGAGCAGGTAGGCGCGAACGCCCATGCGCAGCGCGTGCGCCAGGTCTTCGCGCGAGTCGCTCATCGTCAGGATCACCACCGGGACGTCGAGCCCGTGGTCCTGGAACGACTGCACGAGCCGCAGCCCGTCGATCGGCGCCATGCGCAGGTCCGTGACCACCAGGTCCGGCCGGTGCGCCTGGACCAGCGCCAACGCCTCGCGGGGGTCGCCGGTGGTCGCGACGACCTTCATGCCGGCGCGCAGCTCGAGCAGCTCGCCCAGGCCCCGCCGGCACAGCGCGTGGTCGTCGATCAGCAATACGCGCAACGCTTCAGCCATGGACGGCCTTTGCGCACGCCGCGGCCGGGGGCAGGCTCAGCCGAACGCGGGTGCCGCCGGCGGGCAGGCACTCGATGGCGATGCCGGCGCCGATCGCGGACGCGCGGTCCTGCATGATCTGCAGGCCGAAGTGGGTCGACGGCGCATCGGGATTCAGCGAGCGGGCGACCTCCTGGGGCAGGCCGACGCCGTTGTCCTCGACGGTGACCACGATCCCGGCGTCCGAAGGCGCAAGCACGATCCTGGCCTGGCTGGCCCCGGAGTGCTTGAAGACGTTGGCCAGCGCCTCCTGGATCACGTGGAACACCTGCACCTCCTTCTCGAGCGGCAGGTGGGTGGGCGGCAGGCTGTTCTCGAGCGTCAGGCCGATGCCGGTGCGCGCCGGAAAGGCCTCGGCAACCTGCTGCAGCGCGTGCTGCAGCCCATGGGCGTGCATGCCGGCGCGAAAGTGCGTGATCAGCTCGCGCAGGCGGCCGTTGGCGCTGGCGATCTCGTCGTCGACCTCGGCGCAGTAGCGTCGGGCGCGAACCGGCTCGTGCTGCGCGATCGCGTCCTGCAGCAGCGGCATGCGCATGCGCACGAACGCGAGCGACTGCGCGAGCGAGTCGTGGATCTCGCCGGCGATGACCTGGCGCTCGTGCGCCAGGCTGGACTCACGGCGCGCGCGCTCCAGGCGCGTGTTCTCGATCGTCAGTCCGAGCAGTTCGCCGAGCGGCCGAAGCAGGTTCAGCACCTCCGCGCGCAGGGTGTTCACGCTGTCGAAGAACAGCGTGAACACGCCGACGGTCGCGCCGCGAAACAGCAGCGGCACCGCGACCGTGCCGGTGTAACCTTCGGCGCCGGCGCCCGCGGCCAGGCGGTCGCAACGGGCTGCGGTGTCGGTCACGCTGACGTCGCTGCCGCGCCACGCGTCACCGCACACGCCGCATGCGCCGACCAGCGCCTCGCGCTCGCAGGATCGGGGAGACAGCCCCACCGCCGCGACCAGCCGCATCTGGACGCCATCCGGCGTGGAGGACCGGACTGCGCCGGCGCGCGCGCCGGCAAGCCGCACGACCGTGCCGAGGAAGTCCTCGAGCGTTCGGCGCAAGTCGGCCGTCGCCTCGGCCGGCTCACCGGCGTGCGCCGCGACGCTGCGTGCCGGCGCCGCGCTCGCTGCCGTGTCGGGGCTCCGTGCCGTATCGGCGCTCTGTACCGGACCTGCTGCGGCCCGGACCGTGCCGGTCAAACTCATCGCGTCTCCCAGGATCCCGGTCCGCGCCGGGTCGGCCCATTTCCGATCCTGCTCACCGACGGCAGGCAGCCGGCGCTGCTGCAATGCAGCAGCGCGGCGGCACGCGCACGGCGGCAACCACCAGCGAATATTACCTGTCGATCACCCATGTGGGTAATGGCCAGCCAATCCGTCGTGCTTATAGACAGGCGGATGCGCGAAACAGCCTAATCGAAGGATGACCGTCAAACCGATTCACGACCCGCTCGCTGCGCCCGTGGCGGGCGCCACCCACGACGTCCGGACCACCACCTGCTACATGTGCGCGTGCCGCTGCGGCATCCGCGTGCACCTGCGCAACGGCGAGGTCCGGTACATCGAAGGCAACCCGGACCACCCGCTGAACAAGGGGATCATCTGCGCGAAGGGATCGTCCGGGATCATGAAGCAGTACTCGCCGGCTCGGCTCACGCAGCCGCTGCTGCGCAAGCCCGGCACCGAGCGTGGCGCGGGCCAGTTCGAGGCGATCTCGTGGGAGCGCGCGTTCGAGCTGCTCGAGCAGCGGCTGCGCAAGATCCGCGCGTCGGACCCGCGCCGTTTCGCGCTGTTCACCGGTCGCGACCAGATGCAGGCGCTGACGGGGCTGTTCGCGCGCCAGTTCGGCACACCGAACTACGCGGCCCACGGCGGCTTCTGTTCGGTGAACATGGCTGCCGGCATGATCTACACCATCGGCGGCTCGTTCTGGGAGTTCGGCGGGCCCGACCTCGAGCGCGCGCGGCTGTTCGTGATGATCGGCACCGCCGAGGACCATCACTCCAATCCGCTGAAGAAGGCGATCGGCGAGTTCAAGCGCCGCGGCGGACGGTTCGTGGCGATCAACCCGGTGCGCACCGGCTACGCGGCGATCGCCGACGAGTGGGTGCCGATTCGCCCCGGCACCGACGGCGCGCTGTTGCTGGCGCTCACGCACGAGCTGATCCGCCACGGCCTGTACGACCGTGACTTCCTGGCGCGCTTCTCCAACGCCGGCCAGCTGGTCAACCAGGATCCGTCCAGCGCCGAGTTCGGCATGCTGGTGCGCGATCCGGAGGGCGACCCGATCAATCCGCTGCGGCCGCACAACTTCGTGTGGTGGGACCGCGTCTCGGGGCAGCCGGTGGCGACCCACCGCGACGGCGCGGACCCCGCGCTCACGGGCAGCTTCACGATGCCCGACGGCATGCCGGTCAAGCCCGCGTTCCAGCTGCTCAAGGAGCGGGCCGAGGCGCACACGCCCGAGTGGGCCGAAACCGTCACCGGCATCCCCGCGGCGACGATCCGCCGGCTGGCTCATGAAATCGGCATGACCGCGCGCGACCACACCGTCGAGCTGCCGATTCCGTGGACCGATTTCTGGGGTCGCGAGCACCCGAGCGTCACCGGCAATCCGGTCGCGTTCCACGCGATGCGCGGGCTGGCCGCGCATTCCAACGGATTCCAGACGATCCGCAGCCTGGCGATCCTGATGACGCTGCTGGGCACGATCGATCGGCCCGGCGGGTTCCGCCATCGCGCGCCGTATCCCCGGGCGGTGCCGCCCAACGCCCGTCCGCCCAAGGGGCCCGAGGCCGTCAAGCCCGACACGCCCCTCGACGGCGCGCCGCTGGGGTGGCCCGAACGGCCCGACGACCTGTTCGTGGACGCCGCCGGGCAGCCGGTGCGCATCGACAAGGGCTTTTCCTGGGAACACCCGCTGTCGGCCCACGGGCTGATGCACAACGTGATCACCAATGCGTGGCGCGGCGACCCGTACCCGATCGACACGCTGCTGCTGTTCATGGCCAACATGGCGTGGAACTCGAGCATGAACACGTCGGCGGTGCGGCGCATGCTGGTCGACAAGGGCGCCAACGGCGAGTACCGGATTCCGTTCATCGTCGTGTGCGACGCCTTCCACTCGGAGACGCTGGCCTTTGCCGACCTGGTGCTGCCCGATACGTCGTACCTGGAGCGCCACGACGCGATGTCGATGCTGGACCGGCCGATCTCCGAGTTCGAGGGGCCCGTCGACGCCGTGCGGGTGCCGGTCGTGGCGCCGACCGGCGAGTGCCGGCCCTTCCAGGACGTGCTCGTGGAGCTGGCCGGGCGCCTGAAGTTCCCGGCCTTCACCCGGCCCGACGGCTCGCGCAAGTACCGCGACTACGCGGACCTGGTGATCCACTACGAGACCGCGCCGGGCTCGGGCATCGGATTCCTGGCGGGCTGGCGGGGCAAGGACGGCGAGAAGTCGATGCGCGGCGAACCCAACCCGCGCCAGTGGGAGATGTACGCGCAGAACAACTGCGTGTTCCACTACGACCTGCCGCCGCGGCTGCAGTACATGCGCAACTGGAACCGCGACTACCTCGCGTGGGCGCAGCAGGCCGGGCTGCGCCGCGACAACGACCCGATCACGATCCACCTGTACTCCGAGATCCTGCAGAGCTTCCGGCTGGCCGCGCAGGGCAGGCGGCCCGGCAAGCAGCCGCCGGACGCGCTGCGCGCGCGCGTCGAGCGCTTCTTCGATCCGCTGCCGTTCTGGTACGAGACGCTGGAGTCGCAGCAGTCCGACCACGCTGCGTACCCGCTGAACGCGGTGACGCAGCGGCCGATGGCGATGTACCATTCGTGGGACTCGCAGAACGCCTGGTTGCGCCAGATTCACACCTACAACTTCCTGTTCGTCAACACCCGCACCGCCCTCGAGCAGGGCATCGGCGACGGCGACTGGATGTGGGTCGAGTCGCGCTGGGGCAAGGTGCGCTGCCTGTGCCGTCATACCGAGGCCGTCGAGCCCGGCACGGTGTGGACCTGGAACGCGATCGGCAAGGCCTCGGGCGCGTGGAACCTGGCACCCGACGCCAACGAGTCGCAGCAGGGATTCCTGCTGAACCACCTGATCAGCGAAGAGCTGCCGTTCGGCGACGGGGATCGACGCGTGTCCAACTCCGACCCGATCACCGGGCAGGCCGCCTGGTACGACGTGAAGGTGCGCATCCGCAAGGCCGAGGCGGGAGAACCAGCGCAGAGCTGGCCCCAGTTCGAGCCGATGCCGATCGTGCCCGGCATGGCAGCGCGCCCGCGGATCGTCGCGTGGCTGGCCGGGCGCGGCCTGGCGCCACGGAGGCCGCGATGACCCAGCTGGCACTGGTGATCGACCTGAACGTGTGCGTGGGGTGCCACGCCTGCGTGACCAGCTGCAAGCAGTGGAACACGTCGGGGTCGGCCGGGCCGCTGGTCGACGAGCGGCCCTACGACGCCGACCCCACGGGCACGTTCTTCAACCGCGTGCAGACCTTCGAGGTCGGTGAGTATCCGCACACGCAGACGGTCCACTTCCCGAAGTCGTGCCTGCACTGCGAGGATCCGCCCTGCGTGCCGGTGTGCCCGACGCAGGCGAGCTACAAGCGCGCCGAGGACGGCATCGTGCTGGTCGACTACGACAAGTGCATCGGCTGCAAGTACTGCGCGTGGGCCTGCCCGTACGGCGTGCGCGAGCTCGACGAGTC
>CAYGZN010000061.1:5468-11688 GCA_964354355.1 uncultured Burkholderiaceae bacterium
GGACCGCGTCTACGACACCGCGCTGCCGGCCGCCGAGCGCAAGCCGGCCTGCGTGATGGCGTGCCCGACCAGCGCGCGGCTGTTCGGCGACATCCACGACGCGGGCTCGGAGGTGTCGCAGGCGATCCGCGAGCGCGGCGGCTACACGCTGATGCCGGAACTCGGCACGCTGCCGGCCAATCACTACCTGCCGCGGCGCCCGATGCATGCGTCGGTCGACGAGGCGCAGCTGGTGCGCACCGAGACGCCCTTGCGCATCGACGGCGCGCCGTGGCCCGGCACGGCTGCGGGAGCGACCGAAGACCACGCCACCTGAGACCGCCCCGAACCCGTCAACGAGCCATGCACCCTGCGCTGTCCGTCGTTTTCCTCACCACCCTGATCGGGGCAGGCCAGGGACTGCTCGTGGTCCTGTTCGGGGCCGAGCTCGCGCACGTGCTGGCCCGTGCCCCGATCGATCCGATCCGTGCCTTCCTGGTCTGCGGCAGCGCGGTCGCGCTGGTCCTGACGGCGCTGGGCCTGGTCGCGTCGATCTTCCATCTGGGGCGTCCGGCGCGGGGCTGGCGCGCGGCCGCGGCGTGGCGCACGTCGTGGCTGTCGCGCGAGGTCATCGTGATGCCGGCTTTCATGGCGGCCGTCTTCGCGTACGGGTGGGTGCACCTGGCGGGCCTGCCGTGGAGCCTCGCGATCGGCGCCGTGGGGGTGCTGCTGGCGCTGGCGCTGTTCGTGTGCACCGGAATGATCTACGCGGCGGTGCGTGCGATCCGCGAATGGGCGACCCCGCTGACGGTCGTCAACTACACGCTGCTGGGCATCGCGTCGGGATCGACGCTGGCCGCCGCGCTGGCTGCGCTGACCGCGCCGGCACTGACGCCGACGCTGGCGTGGCTGGCCGCCGCGGCGACCGCGCTGGCGGGCGTCGGCCGCCTGGCCGCGCTGGCCCGCAATGCGCGGCTCAGGCCGGTGACGACGCCGCAGACGGCGATCGGGATCAAGCACCCGCGCATCGTGCAACGATCGCAGGGGGCCATGGGCGGGTCGTTCAACACGCGCGAGTTCTTCCACGGCCGCGACGAGCGCTTCGTGGCCACGGTGCGCCGCGTGTTCCTGCTGCTGGCGTTCGTGCTGCCGCTGGCCCTGCTGCTGTTCGGCACGGGCTCGGGCGCGCGCGGGTCGGCGGCCGCGCAGTTCGCCGTCCTGCTGTCCTTTCCGGTGCAGTTCGTCGGCCTGCTGGCCGAGCGCTGGTTCTTCTTCGCGCAGGCGAACCACACGCAGAACCTGTACTACCGGTCGGTGGCGTGAGGCGGGCGACACGACCGCGGTGGCTGCGGGCGGCACGGACGGTCCTGCGCGTGGCCGCGCCGATCGCCGTCGCCGCATGCCTGCTGTCCGGCTGGCCGCCCGACGGATTTGCCGCGACCGACGCGGGAACGGCCCCCGCGCTGGCCGCTGGCGCTGCGGTGCCCTGGTGGATCTGGCCCCTGGCGCTGTTCGCCGTGTGTTTCGTGCTCGGCGTGGTCGCCGTGCCCGCGGGCGTCGGCGGCGGCGTGCTGTTCGTGCCGATCGTCAGCGGCTTCTTCCCGTTCCACCTGGACTTCGTGCGCGGTGCGGGCCTGCTGGTGGCGCTGGCGAGCGCGCTGTCGGCCGGGCCCTCGTTGCTGCGCTCGGGCCTGGCCGACCTGCAGCTCGGGCTGCCGCTGGCGCTGGCCGCCTCGATGAGCTCGATCCTCGGCGCGATGCTCGGGCTGGCGATGCCGGCGCAACTGGTGCAGACCGCGCTCGGTGTGATCATCCTGGCGATCGTCGCGCTGATGGCGAGTGCGCGCCGCTCCGAGTACCCGAGCGTGCAGCGGTCCGACGCGCTGGCCCAGGCGCTGGGCATGCACGGCGTCTTCGTGGACGGCGCCAGCGGGCGCGACGTCGCGTGGCGCGTGCACCGAACGCCGCAGGGGCTGGTGCTGTTCCTGCTGATCGGGGTCCTCGCGGGGATGTTCGGGCTGGGCGCCGGCTGGGCCAACGTGCCGACGCTGAACCTGCTGATGGGCGCGCCGCTGAAGCTGTCGGCGGGCACCTCGAGCCTGGTGCTGTCGTTGGTCGACTCCTCGGCCGCCTGGATCTACCTGAACAAGGGTGCGGTGCTGCCGATCATCGCGGTTCCGTCGGTGATCGGCATGATGCTGGGCGCACGCATCGGTGCGCGGCTGCTGCACGTGCTCTCGGCCTCGGTGATCCGCAGGATGGTCATCGGCCTGCTGCTGTTCGCCGGCGCCCGGTCGCTGCTCAAGGGCCTGGGGTGGTGGTCGTGAGCGCGGCGCGCGAGCGCTACGCCCGCTGGCTCGCGCGCGGCGCGGCCGTTGGCGTCGCCGTGATGCTGGTCGGGTTCGTCGCCTACCTGAGCGGAGCGCTCGCGCCGTCGCTGCCGCTCGAGCGCCTGCCGGCGCTCTGGAGCATGCCCGCCGCCGAGGCGTTGCGCGTCGCCGGTCTGCGCCCGGGCCTCGGCTGGATCGCCCACCTGCGGCACGGCGACACCGTGAGCCTGCTGGGCATCGCGCTGCTGGCGGGCTGCTCGGTGCCCGCGCTGGCTGCGGTCATGCCGATCTATGCGCGCGAGCGCAGGCGGGCGTTCGTGGTGATCTGCGCGCTCGAGATCCTCGTGATCGTCGCGGCGGCCTCGGGTATGCTGGAAGGCACCGGCCACTGACGGCCCGGCGATGATTCCGACCCATGGCGCAACGGCTGACCGTGTCGCGTGCCGCGCAGCTCGTCGGTGTGAGCCGCGGCGTGCTCCAGCGCAAGATCAGTGCGGGTGAGCTGGTGTCGTCCGACGGGCTGGTGGCGACCGACGAGCTGCTGCGCGTCTTTCCGCAGCTGCGGCTCGAGGACTCGGGTGCGTTCGAGCAGACCCGGCGGATCCGCGACGAGGCCTTCGGGCGGCGGGTCGGCGAGCGGATGCTGCCATCGCCGGAGGTGCTGTCGCAGCGGCTGTTCGCGCAGAGCCAGGAGCTGGCCGAACTGCGCCGCCACCTGCAGGCCTACCACCGGCTCGTGGCCGACACCCTGGCGATGCTCGAAGCGCCCGCCGCCGATGCGGTTCCCGGCGGGGACTCGGCGCGGTCCGAACTCGTGCATCATCTGGAGCGCGGGCTCGCGCGCGTGCTGGCCAGCGAGGCCAGCGACCCGCTCGACGCGATGACCGACATGCTCAAGGTGGTTTCCGCGCACGTCAGCGTGCGCCCGAGCGGCCGGGAGTTCCTGGTCGAAGGCAACGACAGCCTCCTGCAGGCCGGGCTGAAGTCCGGCCTGCGGTTCAGCTACGGCTGCGGCGGCGGCAACTGCGGGCTGTGCAAGGCTCGCGTCGTGTCGGGCGAGGCCAGGCCGGTGCAGCACGCGGACTACCTGCTGTCGGCGGCCGAGCGTGCGCAGGGCTACGTGCTGATGTGCACGCACACCGCGCAGAGCGACCTGGTGCTCGAGGCCCTGGAGGCCGGCGGCCCGGCCGACATCCCCGCCCAGGACATCGTGGCCCGCGTGCGGGCGGTGACGCCGCTGGGCCGCGACACCCGGCTGCTGCACCTGCAGACCCCGCGCAGCGACCGTCTGCGCTTCCTGGCCGGCCAGTCGGTGACGCTGGGCGTGGCCGCGACCGAAGGCGACGTGCAGCACAGCTATCCGCTGGCGAGCTGTCCCTGCGACGATCGCAACCTGCTGTTCCACGTCGTGCGCGACGCCGACGACCCGTTCGCGGCGCAGGTGTTCGCCGACCGGCTCGCGGCGGGATCGCCGGTGGGCGTGCGGGGCCCGCTCGGCGAGTTCGTGCTGCGCACCGGCGAGGGCCGTCCGATCGCGTTCCTGGCCTGCGATGCCGGATTCGCACCGATCAAGAGCCTGGTCGAGCACGCGATCGCGGCCGAATCGAGCGGGCCGATCGCGCTGGTGTGGGCCGCCACGCGCGCCGACGGGCACTACCTGTCGAAGCAGTGCCTGGCGTGGGCCGCCGCACTCGACGAGTTCGAATTCCAGCCGGTGTCGGCACCCGCGCCCGGCGCCGCCGCGCTGCGGGCGGTCGAGGCTGCGGCTGCGCTGCCCTGGTTCGCCGACTGCGACCTGTACGCGGCCGGTCCGTCGTCGTTCGTCGAGGCCGCCGGCGCGCTGCTGCGCGCGCGCGGGGTCGCCGCCGCGCGCTGGTTCTGCACCTCCACCCCGTGATCGATCCGACATGAGCGATGCACTGAACTACCTGGTCAAGGCCCGCCCCGAGGCGATGGGCCACTACTTCAGTTTCCTGAAGGACGCGGGCAAGCACCTCGACCCGAAGACCCGATCGCTGATATCGGTCATCACGAAAGTCCATGCGCAGACCGAGCGTGGCCTGCGCCAGTACCTCAAGCGCGCGCTGCGCGACGGCTGCACGGCCGCGCAGGTGCTGGACGCGCTGCTGATGGCGTTCCCGGCGCTCGGGCTGGCGAAGATCGTCTGGGCGGTCGACGTGATCCTGGCGATGGACCTGCCGGAGTTCGCGCCCGAGGCGCTCGGCGCCGGCCCGCGCTGGCGCGACGTGATCGAGGCCGACGGCGTCGCGCCGGGCCAGGCGGTTCGCACCGACTGCGACGGGCGAGGCCTGTTCGTGTACCGCGACGGCGACGGCTTTCGCGTCTACGACAGCCGCTGTCCGCATCAGAGCACCAACATCCCGCACCTGGCGTTGCGCGACACGGTGCTGACCTGCCCCAAGCACGGCTGGGTGTTCGACCTCGCGAGCGGCGCCTGCGTGGACAAGGGCGACACGCCGCTGACGCGCCACCCGTGCAGGGTCGAGGCCGGTCGGCTGCTCGCGCTGTTCTGATCCCGCGGGGCGCGGCCGTGCCGTACTACGTCTATCGGATCGGGACGCTGGGCATTCCCGAGAAGCTCGGTGCCGCCCCCGGCTATCGCGAGGCCAAGGCGGTGCTCAGGGCCGCGCGCGAGGCGCCCGACGCCGGCCCGGGGCTGGTGCGGATGATCTTCGCCCAGCACGAGCTCGAGGCCGAGGACCTGCTCACCCACCCACGGGTTGTGGATCCGACCGTCGAAGGCGAGGACGGCTAGCGGCGTGCGCCGCGTGCCAGGCCTGCAGCTGCCGCAGGCCGACGCGGCTGACCGACGGATCGCCGAGGGCGGGGCGCCACGTCGCGGCCTGCGTCAGCGAGCCGCCGTGCGCGATGCTTGGACCCGCGTCGGCACCGGCGAAGTAGCGGCTGCGGGTCAGCGCGACCGGGATGCCGGCCGCGTCGGCGGCGGCGATGCCGGCCGGCGAATCCTCGATGGCCAGCGTGTGCGGGCCGGGCAGGCCGAGCGCATCCAGCGCGAGCCGGTACGCCGACGGATCGGGCTTGCTGCGGGGCGCGTCCTCGCCGCAGACGACCGCGGCGAACATGCGCCGCCACGCCGCGCCAAACCGGAACGACATCAATGCGTCGACGTTGGTGCGGCTCGTGGTCGTGACGATCGCCATCGTCACGCCGGCGCGCAGGCAGTCGTCGAAGAGCTCGGCCACGCCGTCGCGCAGCGTGATCCCCCCGTCGGCCACGATCTGTGCGTACAGCCGGTTCTTCAGCAGGTGCAGGTGGCTGGCCAGCTGGTCGCGCTGCAGCGCGCCGGCCGGCGCCTGCGGCTGGCGGCGCATGTCCTGCAGCAGCCGCTGGCGCCCGCCGGTCACCGAGAGCAGCCGGCCGTAGTGCGACTCGTCCCAGCGCCAGGGCACACCGAGCGCCTCGAAGGCGCGGTTGAACGCCACCCGATGGCCGTCGCGCTCGGTTTCGGCGAGCGTGCCATCGACGTCCCACAGGATCGCGCGCAGCATCGCGCTCACCGTGCGCCGAGTCCGCCGCCGGCGCCGCTGGCGGGGCCGGGTCCGGATCCGGGTCCGGGTCCGGATTCGGGTCCGGGGTTGCGGCCGGTCACGGTCGTCACCAGCGCCGCGAGCCGTTCGGCGGTAAGCCCGAAATGCGGGTACAGCTGTGGACCCGGTGCCGATTCGCCGAAGCTGTCGACCCCCAGTGCCGCCTGGCAGCCGTAGCCGCCCCAGTAGCGGCTGACGCCGGCCTCGATCGCCACGCGGGGCACGCCGGGCGGCAGCACCTGGGATTGCCACGTCGCGTCCTGCCGATCGAACAGGCCGGTGCAGGGCATCGACACGACCGACACCGGCAGGCCGGCGTCGTCCAGTGCGCGCTGCGCGGCC
>CAYGZN010000062.1:0-1176 GCA_964354355.1 uncultured Burkholderiaceae bacterium
GATGCCCTGCGAGCCGATGTAGATCCAGGACCCCGCGGTCATCTGGCCGTACATCATCAGGCCCTTGCGGTCGAGCTCGTCGAAGTGCTCCCAGGTGGCCCAGCGCCCGACCAGGTTCGAGTTGGCCAGCAGCACGCGGGGCGCATCGGCGTGCGTGCGGAACACGCCGACCGGCTTGCCCGACTGGATCAGCAGGCTCTCGTCGTCGCGCAGCGTGCGCAGCGCCGCGACGATCGCGTCGTAGCACGCCCAGTTGCGCGCGGCCCGCCCGATCCCGCCGTAGACCACCAGTTCCGCCGGGTTCTCGGCGACCTCGGGGTCGAGGTTGTTCATCAGCATCCGAAGCGGCGCTTCGGTCAGCCAGCTGCGTGCGCTCAGCGCGCTGCCGCGCGGTGCGCGCACGACGCGGGGCCCGGGAGCGGCGAGCGTGGCGGCGCGGGTCGGTGCGTTCATGGGAATCCTCCTGCCGGTTCGGCGGCTGCGTGGGGGCGGCGATGTTGGGGGTTCGATGCGGGGGTTCGATGCGGCGATCCGGGCCGGATCCTTGCACAGTGCCGGGCATTTGTCTATACAATTCGAACGGTGGACGCCCCCCGCACCCCGCCCAGTGCCCGCCTGCGCACGCCTGCCCGGCCGCTGTACCAGCGGGTCAAGGACCTGGTGCGCGAGCGCATCGCCGCGGGCGAGCTGGCCGAGGGCGACCCGGTGCCGTCCGAGGAGGACCTGGCCCGCGAGCTGGGGTTCTCGCGGCTGACGGTGCACCGGGCGCTGCGCGAACTGATGCTCGAGGGCGTGCTGGTCCGGTTCCGCCGGCGCGGCACCTTCGTCGCGGCGCTGGTCCCGCAGTCCTCGGCGGTCACCGTCGAGCCGATCGACGTGCAGGTCGAGCGGCGCGGACACCGGTACGGCGCCCGGTTGGTCGCGCTCGACGCGGTCCGTGCGCCCCCCGAGGTCGCTGCGCGCCTGCAGGTGCGCAGCGGCTCCACCGTCTTTCACTCCCGCCTGGTTCACCTGGAGAACGACGTGCCGATCCAGTACGAAGACCGGTTCGTCAACCCGCGCGTGGTGCCTGGCTACCTGCAGGTCGACTTCAGCCGCACGACGCCGGCGAAATACCTGCAGGAGAACTTCCCGCTGCGCGAGGTCGAGCACACGATCGTGGCCGAGTCCGCCGAC
>CAYGZN010000062.1:1276-11617 GCA_964354355.1 uncultured Burkholderiaceae bacterium
GGCCGGCGCTATCATCCACGGCACGCAACGACACCCCGGCGCCGCCACGCGCCACCACCAGGAGAAGACATGAACCAGACCCCCGGCGCAACGACGTTCCGGCAATCGCTCGGCCTGGCGCTGCTGGCCGCCGGCCTGACCGCGTCGAGCTGCAGCGCGCTGGCCCAGGAGACCAAGGTCGGCATCGGCATCTCGGGCTGGACCGGATTCGCGCCGCTGACGCTGGCCAAGGAAGCGGGCATCTTCAAGAGGAACGGCCTGGACGTCACGATCAAGAAGATCCCGCAGAAGGACCGCCACCTGGCGATCGCCTCCGGCGACATCCAGTGCGCGGCCACCACGGTCGAAACCTGGATCGTCTGGAATGCGGCCGGCGTGACCACCAAGCAGCTGTTCCAGCTCGACAAGAGCTACGGCGCCGACGGCATGGTGGTGCGCAACGACATCGCGAAGATCTCCGACCTCAAGGGCAAGACGATCGCCGCCTCGGCCCCCGGCACCGCGCCCTACTTCACGATGTTGTGGATGCTGAAGAAGAACGGACTGTCGGCCAAGGACGTCAAGGTCGTCAACATGGAGCCGAACCCCGCGGCGCAGGCATTCGTGGCCGGCCAGAGCGGCCTGGACGCGGCGATGACCTACGAGCCTTACCTGTCGGCGGTGCGCGAGAAGCCCGAGGCCGGCAAGATCATCGCCACCACGCTCGACTACCCGATGGTGATGGACACGTTCGGCTGCACGCCCGCGTTCATTGCCGGCAACCCGAAGGCCGTCAAGGCGCTGGCCGACAGCTACTTCGAGGCGCTGGACATGATCAAGGCCGACCCGAAGAAGTCGTTCGAGATCATGGGCGCCGACGTCAAGCAGAGCGGCGAGGCGTTCGGCAAGTCCGCCGCCTACCTGCGCTGGCAGGACCGCGAGGCCAACCGCCGGTTCTTCTCCGGCGAGATCCAGCAGTTCTCGAAGGAGGCGGGCGAGCTGCTGCTGGAGGCGGGCATCATCAAGTCGATGCCCGCCGTGGACTCGCTGTTCGACGCCTCGTTCGTCAAGTGACGCGCCCCGTGCCGGGCGGTCCCTGCGCCCGGCGCGCGCGCACGCGATGAGGCCCCTGCAACCCGTCTCGCCGGGTGCCCGGATCGGCCTGGGCATCGGCTTCTTCGTGGTGTTCGTCGCGCTGTGGGCGTTCGCCACGCTGGGCGGATTCGTCTCGAAGACCTTCCTGGCAGACCCGCTGACGATGGTGCGCGACGGCTGGTCGCTGCTGGCGGACCACGGCTTCGCGCTGGACATCGGCGTGACGATCTGGCGCGTGGTCGGCGGCTTCGCGCTGGCCGCCGTGCTGGCCGTGCCGCTGGGGCTCGCGATGGGCGCCTACAAGCCGATCGAGGCGTTCTTCGAGCCGTTCGTGTCGTTCGCGCGCTATCTGCCGGCGTCGGCGTTCATCCCGCTGCTGATCCTGTGGGCCGGCATCGGCGAGACCCAGAAGCTGCTGGTGATCTTCATCGGCTCGTTCTTCCAGCTGGTGCTGATGGTGGCGGTGGTGGTCGGCAACACCCGCCGCGACCTCGTCGAGGCCGCCTACACGCTGGGTACCAGCGACCGCACGCTGGTCACGCGCGTGCTGCTGCCCAACGCCGCCCCCGAGATCGCCGAGATCCTGCGACTGGTGCTCGGCTGGGCGTGGACCTACGTGATCGTCGCCGAGCTGATCGGCTCGTCATCGGGCATCGGGCACATGATCACCGACAGCCAGTCGCTGCTGGCGACCGGCCAGATCATCTTCGGGATCATCGTCATCGGCCTGATCGGACTGGTGACCGACTTCGCGTTCAAGGCGTTCAACCGGCGCCTGTTCCCGTGGGCCGCGCTGCGATGACGGGCCGCGCTGCGATGACGGGCCGCGCTGCGGTGACGGGCCGCGCTGCGATGGACGGCGGTGCTGCCGTGAACGGCGCTGCTGCGACGACCGGCCGTGCGGGCCGCCCCGACAGTCGGAGGCACTGAGCGATGGCGCACGTGTCGATCCGCGACGTCTCGCGACGCTTCGCCGGCCGGGCCGGGCAGCCGGACACCCAGGCGTTGTCGGCGACGCACCTCGAGGTCGCCGACAACAGCTTCATCACCGTGCTCGGGCCCTCGGGCTGCGGCAAATCCACGCTGCTGCGGATCGTCGCCGGGCTCGATTTCGCAACCACCGGCACGGTGCTGCTCGACGGCCGGCCGGTGGCTGGGCCGGGCGCGGACCGCGGCATGGTGTTCCAGAGCTACACGCTGTTCCCGTGGCTGACGGTGCGCGAAAACATCTGCTTCGGCCTGCGCGAGAAGGGCACGCCGGCCGTTGCGCAGCGCGAGATCGCCGAACACTTCATCGCCCAGGTCGGGCTCACCGGCTTCGAGGAACACTATCCGAAGATGCTGTCGGGCGGCATGCAGCAGCGCACCGCGCTGGCCCGCGCGCTGGCCAACGATCCCAAGGTGCTGCTGATGGACGAGCCGTTCGGCGCGCTCGATCACCAGACCCGCGAGCTGATGCAGGAACTGCTGCTCGGGATCTGGGAGCAGCACCACAAGACCGTGCTGTTCGTGACCCACGACATCGACGAGGCGATCTTCATGGCCAACCGCGTCGTCGTGATGAGCGCGCGACCCGGGCGGATCAAACACGAGGAATCGATCGCGTTCGCGCACCCGCGCGACTACCGGATCAAGACGTCGGCCGATTTCGCCCGCCACAAGGCGCGCCTGACCGAGGAGATCCGCGGCGAGACGGTGCGGGCCGCGACCCAGCTGAGCTGAGGACCGGGCTGCGGCGATGACGGCGAGCGAACTGGACTTCTCGGGCAGGACCGTGCTGGTCGTGGGCGGATCCAGCGGCATCGGCAACGGCATCGCGCAGGCGTTCCGCGCACACGGGGCGCGCGTCTTCGTGTGGGGCACGCGGGCCTCGGCGGCGGACTACTCGGTCGCGCAAGGCTCCGATCTCGCGGGACTGCACTACCAGCGGCTGGACGCGTCCGATGCGGCCGCCGTCGAGGCGTTCGTGCCCGCATTCGAGCGGCTCGACGTGCTGGTGCTGGCGCAGGGCACGGTGCTCTACGACCGCGCCGAGTACACCCGGGCCGGCTTCGCGCGCGTGCTCGACGTGAACCTGTCGGGCGTGATGGCCTGCTGCGTCCGCTTCCACGCGATGCTGGCGTCGTCGCGGGGATCGCTGATCACGGTCAGCTCGACCGCGGCGTTTCACGCGACGCGCGGCAACCCAGCGTACAACGCGTCCAAGGCGGGCCTGGTGGGACTGACCCGCACGCTGGGCGACGCGTGGTCGCGCGACGGCATCCGGGTCAACGGGATCGCACCGGGGTTCGTCGACACCAAGCTCACCCGGGTCACCACCGGCAACCCGCGCCGGCTCGAGGCCGCGCTGCGCAGCATTCCGCTCGGTCGGCTTGGCACGCCGCAGGACATGGCGGGCGTCGCGCTGTTCCTGGCCTCGCCGCTGGCCGCCTACGTGATCGGCCAGACGATCGTCGTCGACGGCGGCCTGCTGCTGTCCTGATCGACGGCCTCAGGCGGCCCGCGGCTGCGTCGCCGACGCAGCGGCCGGTGCACCGGGCGCGGCGCCCGCATCGCCCGCATCGCCCGCACCACCCGCCAAGCCCGCACCGTCGCCGCGACCGGCCGCCATCGATTGCCACTGCGCCCACAGCGCCTCGCGCTCGCCGGCAACGGCGGCGGCGTGCGCCTCGCGCACGTGGCCGTAGCCGCGGACCTTGTCGGGCAGCGACGCGATCTTCACCGCGAGCGCCAGCGTGTCGGGCGCGAGCCCGCCGGCGAGCCGCTCGACGTCGGCCAGGTAGCCGGCCAGCAGCTCGCGCGCCAGCCGCCGCTCGGACGACTCTCGAAACGGGTCCAGCACCGTGCCGCGCAGCCTGCGCAGCGGCGCCATCATCCGGAACGCGGTCATCAGCCACGGGCCGACTTCGCGCTTGACCAGGTTGCCGCTGACCGGGTCGCGCCTGCCGAACGGACCGCCGGCGACGTGAAAGCGCAGCTTGAAGTCGCCCTCGAAGGTGCGCTCGAGCTCGCGCCGGAACTCGGGACGCGCGTACAGCCGCGCGACCTCCCACTCGTCCTTGTGCGCCATCAGCTTGAACAGGTTGCGCGCCACGGACCTGGACAGCGCGTCGCCCGCGCCGAGCCCCGACTCGGCCTGCGTCACCCGGTCCACCACCGCAGCGTAGCGCCGCGCGTAGGCGGCATCCTGGTACTCGGTCAGCAAGGCGCTGCGGTGCGCGAGCGTCTCGGCCAGCGTCGCGGGCTTGCGCGGGTCGAACCGGATCACCTGCGCGGTGGCGCTGCCCGGGCCGACGGCGATGCGCTCGACGGCCGGCAGGTCGTGCGCGGCGCGACGGCCCCACAGGAATGCGCGGCGGTTGGACTCGATGGCGATGCCGTTCAGCTCGATCGCGCGGTCGATCGCGGCCAGCGACAGCGGCACCAGGCCCTTCTGCCAGGCTGCGCCCAGCAGCAACATGTTGGCGGCGATCGCGTCGCCCGTCAGCGCCGTGGCCAGCCGCAGCGCCTCCATCGCGAGGCCGCGTTCGCCGAACACGCCGGCCAGCTTCGCGGCCAGCGCGTCGGCGTCCGGGTTCCAGTCGGGGTTGCGCGAGAACTCCGAGGTCGGGACCATGTCGGTGCACACGACGCCGCCGCTGGCGCCGGGCTGGAGCTTCGAGACGGTCTCGTCGCCGGCCGACACGATCAGGTCGCAGCCGATCAGCGTGTCGCATTCGCCCGCGGCCACGCGGGTGGCGTGCAGCATCGCCGCGTCGGGCGCCATCTTCACGTGCGACAGCACCGCGCCGTACTTCTGCGCGAGCCCCGTCACGTCGAGGTTCGAGCTGTACAGCCCCTCGAGGTGGGCGGCGACGGCCAGCGTCTGCCCGATCGTGACCACGCCGGTGCCGCCGATGCCGGCGACCAGGATGCTGAACGAGCGCTCGGGCCGCGCGATGCGCGGCTCGGGCAGCGACGCGAACGCCGCATCGCCGGCGGCCGCGGCCGTCGTGCGCGGGTCGACCGCAGCGCGGGGGTCGGCACCGGACTGCGGCCCCGCGCCCGACTTGCGCAGCCTGCCGCCCTCGACCGTGACGAAGCTCGGGCAGAAGCCCTCGACGCACGAGAAGTCCTTGTTGCACGACGACTGGTTGATGCGTCGCTTGCGCCCGAGCTCGGTCTCGAGCGGCTCGATCGACATGCACTGCGTGACCTTGCCGCAGTCGCCGCAGCCCTCGCAGACCGCGCTGTTGATGAACGCGCGCCGGTCGGGGTCGGCCCACTTGCCCCGCTTGCGCAGCCGCCTGCGCTCGGTCGCGCAGGGCTGGTCGTAGACGATCACCGACACGTCGGGGTACTCGCGGAAATCGCGCTGCACGGCGTCGAGTTCCGATCGGTGGTGCACGGTCACGCCGGCGGGCAGCACCACGCCCTGCCACTTGGACGGATCGTCGCTGACCAGCGCGATCTTGTGCACACCCTCGGCGGCGAGCTCGCCGATCGTGCCGGGGATCGTCAGCTCGCCGTCGATCTGCTGGCCGCCGGTCATCGACACGAAGCCGTTGTACAGCTGCTTGTAGGTGATCGGCGCGTGGGCAGCGACCGCCTGGCGGATCGCGAGGAAGCCCGAATGGAAGTAGGTGCCGTCGCCCATGTTGGCGAACACGTGCTTCTCGTTCGTGAACGGCTGCTGGCCCAGCCACATCGCGCCCTCGCCCCCCATGTGAGAGACGGTGGTCGTCTTGGCCGGGTCCACGAACATCGCCATCGTGTGGCAGCCGATGCCGGCCAGCGCGCGACTGCCGTCGGGCACCTTGGTCGAGCGCCCGTGCGGGCAACCCGAGCAGAAGCTCGGGGCGCGCACCGGCGACGGGCCGGCAGCCCGGGGGCCCGTCGCGTCGTCGGGCGCGCCGATCGGGCAGCCGGGATCGTTGGCGCGCAGGCAGTCGGCGAGCGCCTTCGCGACCATCGCCGGCACGATCTCGCCGGCATTCGGGAACACGGCCGCGCCGCGGTCGTCGGCGAACAGCGGCCCCGCGGCGTGCTTGCCGACGATCGCGGGTGCACCGCTGCTGCCGTACAGCGCCGAGCGGACCTGGTCCTCGAGCAGCGGGCGCTTTTCTTCGACCACCAGCACCGTCGCCAGGCCGCGCGCGAACTCGCGGACCACCGTCGGGTCCAGCGGCCAGACCAGCCCGACCTTCAGCGTGCGCACACCGAGCTGCTCGAGGCGCGCCGCGTCCAGGCCGAGCGACACGAACGCCTGCTGCACGTCCTGCCACGCCTTGCCCGCGGCCACCACGCCGATGCGCGCGTCCTGCCCGGCGCCGCCGATGCGGTTCAGGCCGTTGGCGCGCGCATACGCCATCACGCGCTGCAGCTTGTGGTGGTACAGGCGATCCTCCTGCGGCAGCGCGGCGTCGAACGGGCGGGTGTGCACGCCGCCTGCCGGCAGCGCCGCCTGCGTCGGCGCGACGATCCGCGGCGAGTCGGTGGAGACCCACACCGAGCCGCCGCCCTCGACCACGTCGGTGACGACCTTCATCGCCGACCAGCAGCCCGAATAGCGGCTCATCGCGATGCCGTGCAGGCCGAAGTCGAGCAGCTCCTGCGCGTTGCTCGGATACAGCAGCGGGATCGCCGCAGCGACGAAGTTCAGGTCCGAGTAGTTGGCGACGGTGGAGGACTTCGCGCCGTGATCATCGCCGGCCAGCGCCAGCACGCCGCCGGCCGGCGAGGTCCCGGCCAGGTTCGCGTGCCGAAACGGATCGCCGGAGCGGTCCACGCCCGGCCCCTTGCCGTACCAGATGCCGAAGACGCCGTCGACCTTCGCGCCGGGAAACACGCCGACGTACTGCGCGCCCCAGATCGCCGTGGCGGCCAGGTCCTCGTTGACGCCGGCACGGAACACCACGTTGTGCTGCTTCAGCACGTCGGCCGCCGCCCACAGCTCCATGTCGTAGCGGCCCATCGGCGAGCCGCGATAGCCCGAGATGTAGCCGCCGGTGTTCAGGCCGGCCGCCGCGTCGCGCAGCCGCTGCTGGATCGGCAGTCGCACCAGCGCCTGCGTGCCCGTCATGTACAGCCAGCCATCGGCGGCGGTGTAGCGTTCCTTCAGGCTGCTGACCAGCCGGTGGCCTTCGGTCGGGGCGTTCATGCTGCGTGGTCTCCGTGGTGCCGCTCGGGGAGTGCGCGGCTGCGACCGGCACGCCCGCAAGCATACGACGTTACCGAATCCCCGGCGCGACCCCGGGGTCAGGTGCCGCTCAGGAAGGCCTGGGTGGCGCGGGCGAACGCGTCCTCGCGCGTGACCTGCTTCATCAGCGCACCCGACGCCAGCCCCGCCAGGTCGGCGGGCGCGGTGCCGCGACGCAGCGCCTCGAGCGTCGCGTGGACCGCCTGCACGGCAGCCTGGAAAGGCTGGTGTCCCTGCAGGCAGATGCGCACGTTGCGGGCGGCCAGGTACTGCCGGTCCATCATCAGCGCGGCGGGCGTGCCACCGAGCAGGATCGGCCCGCGCAGCGCGGCGGCCAGCGCGTCGAGTTGCTCGCGGCTCTTGACGCCGGTGAAGAACACCGCATCGACGCCGCACGCTTCGTACGCCTGCGCGCGGGCGATCGCGTCGCCGAGCCCGGTCACGGCGAGCGCGCCCGTGCGCCCGGCGATCACCAGCCGCGGATCCTGTCTCGCGGACAGCGCCGCACGCATCTTGCCGACGCCCTCCTCGAGCGGGATCAGCCGCGTCGCATCGGGCTCGCCGTACCCGGCGGGCAGCGCGGTGTCCTCGATCGTCAGCGCGGCGACGCCGACGGTCTCGAGTTCCTCGACCGTGCGTCGCACGTTCAGCGCGTTGCCGTAGCCGTGATCCGCGTCGACCAGCAGCGGCAGGCGCCCGGCGCGGCAGATGCGGTGCGCCTGCGCGGCGAATTCCGCGAGCGACAGCAGGATCAGGTCCGGGTCGCCCAGCACGGTCATCGAGGCCACCGAGCCCGCGAACATGCCGGCCTCGAAGCCGAGGTCCTCGGCGATGCGCGCCGAGATCGGGTCGAACACCGACCCCGGGTACACGCAGCGCGTTCCCAAAAGGATCGCGCGGAATCGCTCGCGCCGCTCGGTGCAGTCCATCGCCCTCACCCGTCGTGATGATCCGGCGAGTATATCGGCGCGCCGGGCGGCCGCCCAAGCCATGGCATCATGGGGTCCTGCGACCTGCCCGCCGACCCGTGTCCGACCGCCTCGCCGTCCTGCCCCAGTATCTGCTGCCCAAGCAGGCCCTCACCGCGCTGGCGGGACGTCTGGCGTCGGCACGCGGCGGGCGCTGGACGCACGCGGCGATCCGCCGCTTCGTTGCGCGCTACGGCGTGGACATGAGCGAGGCGCTCGATCCGCGCATCGAGGGCTACGCGACCTTCAACGAGTTCTTCACCCGCGCGCTGCGCGACGGCGCGCGCCCGATCGGGCACGCCACGTGGGTGTGCCCGGTCGACGGCGCCATCAGCCAGTTCGGCACCATCGACGGCGACCGGATCTTCCAGGCCAAGGACCACCACTACACGACCCGTGCGCTGCTGGGCGGGGACGCGTCTCTGGCGGCTCCGTTCGAGGGCGGCCACTTCGCGACGCTGTACCTGAGCCCGCGCGACTACCACCGCATCCACATGCCGTGCGACGGGCGGCTGCGCCGCATGATCCACGTGCCCGGCGCGCTGTTCTCGGTCAACCCGCTCACCGCGCGCAGCGTGCCCGGCCTGTTCGCGCGCAACGAGCGCGTGGTCTGCCTGTTCGACGGCGCCGGCGGCCCGTTCGCGATGGTGCTGGTCGGCGCGACGATCGTCGGCAGCATGGCCACCGTCTGGCACGGCGTCGTGAACCCGCCGCGGCTCGGCGAGATCCGCGAGTGGCGCTACGACGCGGCCCCCGTCGCGCTGGGCCGGGGCGAGGAGATGGGCCGGTTCCTGCTGGGCTCCACGGTCGTGGTGCTGATGCCGCCCGGGCCGCTGCGTTTCAACCCCGACTGGGCCCCGGCACGCCCGATCCGGCTCGGCGAGGCGATGGCGGACATCGCACGCGGCTGACCCGCGGGGGAACTGGGGCCGACGCGCCGCCGCGCGGCTTCACGACTGCGCGCCTGCGCGCGGCGCTCAGCTGCCCAGCTCGCTGAAGTACTCGTGAGCGGCCGTGTTCACGTGCGACACGCGCCACTCGATCGGCTCGTCGTGGTAGCTGAGCGCAACGCGCCGGATCAGCAGCACCGGCGCGCCCCGCGGCAGCCGCAGCAGCGCCGCGACGTCGTCGGGCGCCGTGACCGCGCGCAGCCGTTCGGAGGTGCGAACGATCGTCAACCCGAAGTCGTGCTGGTACAGGTGGTACAGCGTGCTGGGCCGCCCGAGCACGCGGGCCCGCGTCAGCCGCGGAAAGCGTGCGGCCGCCAGCGTGATGTCGTCGACGATCACCGGCACGCCCTGCAGCGACTGGACGTTGCGAATCCGCCAGACCGGCGACTGCTCGGCGATGCCGAGCCGCGCCGCGGCGTCGGCATCGGCCCGGGCCCGCTCGAATCCCTGCAGCGCAACGGCAGGCTGGCCCTTGCCGCCGTTGTGCGCAACGATGTGGAAGAAGTAGTACAGCAGCCGTTCTCGGTCGTGGTTCGCCACGAACGTGCCGCGGCCCTGCTGGCGGATCAGCACGCCGTCCGCGACCAGTTCGTCGACCGCCCGGCGCAGCGTGCCGATGCTGATCCCCAGCGATGCGGCCAGCTCCTTCTCGGCCGGCAAGGCCTGGCCCGGCTGGTAATCGCCGCGTGCGAGCCCCTGCAGCAGGCGCGCGCGCGCGGCCTGGTACAGCGGTCGCTGCGACCTGACGCCGAGCCTGCCGACCGCGGTGCTCGTCATCGGGTCAGTGCGGGCGCAGCACGATCTTGGCCGACGCGCTGCGCCCGTGGTGCAGGTCCTGGAATGCCGCCGCCCCGTCGGCCAGCGGCCGCTCCTCGATCCAGGACAGGTCGCCGAAGCGGCCCCGGTGCAGCGCGTCGACCGCGGCCCGCAGGTCGGCCGTCGAATAGGTGTAGGTGCCGATCAGCGTGATCTCGGCCAGCGTCAGCCGGCGCATGTCGATCTCGCTGGCCCAGTCCTGCAGTCCGACGTGCACGACGACGCCGCCCGGCTTGACCGCGGACAGCATCAGCGTGCGGGTCGGCGCGGCCCCGACCGCGTCGATCACCAGTTCGTACGCCGATTCGCCCAGCCCCGGGCCTTCGCGCGGATCGAAGGTGCTGGATGCGGCGTG
>CAYGZN010000063.1:0-11544 GCA_964354355.1 uncultured Burkholderiaceae bacterium
GGTCTCGCAGGACTACCTGTGGCAGCTCGGCTATGCGGACTGCCTCGAGCAGAACGGCCTCGTGGACACGGCATGGAGCGTGCGGCGTCGGGTCTGGATCGAGTTGCGCAGCCTGCCGCCGGAACAGGTCGCACGCGCCCCGCCGATCCGGCAGGCCACGGTCACGCTCGCACTGCGGTTCGCTCCGGCCGACGCGGCACGCGAGGTGCTCTGGCAATTCGTCGGCGAGCAGGAGGCGGCACTGGCGTCGGCGCTCGCGGCACGCCCCGACGCCGTCGGGTCGGGCGCCGCGGGCGCGCGCCCGGGCGTGCCGCGTTCGGGTGATGCCGCGCGTTCGGGTGATGCCGCGCGTTCGGGTGATGCCGCGCAATCGACCGCCGCTGCAGACCTGAAGTCCCGCGCGACGCCGCCCCGCGATCCGCGCACCGGCGCCGAGCTGCTGGCGCTCGTCGACGCGCAGCGCGCAACGGGCAGCGACGGCGAGGAGACCGTCGACGACACGCTGCTGGCGCAGCGCTCGCTGGCCGCCAGCAGCCGGGAACTCGCCACGTCGTGGCTGCTGAGCCAGGAAGCCCACGAGGCCGCGCGTGCGTGGCTGCTGTCGCGCTACGCCGATCGCCTGGCGCGCCCGGCGTGGGCTCAGCTGTCGGTGGCGCTGGCCGCGGACGACCGGCAGGCGCTGTCGACGCTGCTCGACGAGCTGCCCGACTGGCTGCCCCGGCTCGAGTCGATCGACGCGCTGCGCGCGACCGGCGCCACCGGCGCCGCGCAGTCGCTCGCCTTCGAGACGCTGGCACAACGCCCGGCGCTGGAGGCCGCCCACCAGCGGTTCGTCGAGCACACGCTGCCCGACGCCTCGTTCGTCGAACTCGGCGCAAGTGGCGGCAAGATCGGCGCGCTGGGGCTGCGCACGCTCGGCGCACGGGCGCAGCTGCGCCCCACGCCGGGGCTGAAGCTGGGGCTGGTCGTCGAGACCGACCGCCAGCGCAGCGTCGACGAGACCCAGCTGGTCAACGTCCCGGCGGTCGCCGGCCTCGTCGCGGCCACGCTGCGCTGGCGTTCCGACGCGTGGCAGACCGACGCGGCCCTGACGCACCGCCAGGCGGTGCTCGACTACGCCGGCCTGGCCGTCGCGATCCGGCCGGCGGCCGACGCCGACGCCGGTCCGCAGGCCGCGCTGGGTCTGCGGCAGCTGGCGCCCCAGTCGGCACCGCTGCGCGTGGGCGGCATGCAGGACTTCGGGCTGCTGCGTTACGGGCTGGTGCCCGCGCCGGACACGCGGGTCTGGGGGACGGTGGTCGCCACGCGCCTGCTGTCGCAGGACGGCGCGCAGCTCGGGACCGGCACGCAGCTGTCGCTGGAAGCGGCGCACCGGCTGCGACGCGACTATCCGGACCTGTCGGTCAAGGCGGCGCTGGTGCGGGCCAACTGGCGATCCCCGCCCGTCACCGATCCGCTGATGGCCTCGCTCGTCCCATCGGACCTCGGCGACCCGACGGCCGCGGTGATTCCCGCGAGCTCGACCGAGGCCTCGATCGGCGTCGCCTTCGGCGAAACGGTGTCAAATACCTATTCGCGCGCGTTGCGCCCGTTCGGCGAGGTGGCCCTGCGCGCCAACTCGGTGACCGGCGGTGGCTACAATGTCAGGTTGGGGGCGACGACTTCGGTGTTCGGCACGGACCGGTTCAGCGCGTTCCTGAACCTGATCAGCCCGACTCCGGGCGTGCCCGGGACGACCCGGGAGTTCGGCCTCCTCTACCAGTTCCTCTTCTGATGATCGGAATCGCCGCCATGACGTCCAACGTGATCCCGTCGACACGCCTGGCCCGCCGCCGGGCGCTGCGCCGTTCGGCGGCCGCGCTCGCGCTGGTCGCGCTCACGGCGTGCAGCAGCGTCAACGTGCAACCGGCACCGGCGATCGATCGCAGCGCCACGTGGGCGCTGCTGCCGATGGTCAACCAGACCGAGACGCCCATGGCGGGGCTGCGTGCCGAGGCGATCCTCGAGAGCCTGCTGCGCAGCGGCGGTGTCCAGAACCTGCGCCGCTACCCCAGCAACCTGAGCACCGACAGCCTGTTCGAGCCGAGCGAGCGCAAGTCGGTCGACCAGGCCCTGGCGTGGGCGAAGGCGCAGGGCGCGCGCTACGCCGTGACCGGCACCGTCACCGAGTGGCGCTACAAGGTGGGCATCGACGGCGAGCCGGCGGTCGGCGCCACGCTGCAGCTGATCGACGTGGCCACGGGGACCGTGCTGTGGACGGCCGCCGGCGGCATGACCGGATGGAGTCGCGAGGCGCTGTCGGCCGTCGCCCACAAGCTGCTGATCCGTCTGAGCGCGCCGCTGCTGTCTGCGGCGGCCGCGCCGACGACCGCCCCCCGCTGAGTTCGATTGCGAGCCGGCGCGCGCATGACGGACGTCCCAACGCGCCAGGCGGCGGGGACGACCGGCGCCGCGCAGCGTGCCGCGCGCCCGCGGCTGCCGGCACTGGCGGCCGCCTCGCGGCTGTTCGCCCGTGACCGCGTCGGGCGCGCACGCGCGTTCGGCGCGCACGTCCTCGAACTGCTGCTGTTCATGGGCGCTACCTTCGGGATCAGCCTGTGGCTGAGCCCCGACGACCCGTTCGGCATCGGCGCCCAGTTCCCGTGGCTCTGGCTGATGCCCGGCGTGCTCGCGCTTCGTTACGGCACCGTGCTCGGACTGCTGGCGGGCGCGATCGTGCTGGGTGCGTGGTTTGCGCAGGTGCCGCTGCGGGCGGACGCGACGCCCGGCGACTTCCCGCAGCAGTACTTCCTGGGCGGCCTCGTGCTGGTGCTGCTGTGCGGCCAGTTCTCGGACGTCTGGCACGACCGGCTGCGTCGCGTGCGCGAGGTCAACCACTACCTCAGCGAGCGGCTCGCGGCACTGACCCGCTCGCACTTCCTGCTGCAGCTGTCGCACCAGCGCATCGAGCACGAGCTGCTGGTGCGCCCGGTCACGCTGCGTGACCTGCTCGGCGAGCTGCGCGCGGCCAGCACGCGTGACCCGGGCGAGCTCGGCGGCGCAACGTTCCTGCTGCAGCTGCTGTCGCAGAGCTGCGAGCTCGAGTCGGCCTCGATGCACCGCGTCGCTTCGGGCCGCGCCGAGGCGGAGCCGGTCGCGCACATCGGCGAGGCGGGTCGGCTGGTCACCGACGACCCGCTGGTGGTCGCCGCGCTGACCCACGACCGGCTCGCCCACGTCCAGTCGGACCAGGCCGCGGCCGACGTCAGCCGCTACCTGGTCTGCGCCCCGATCGAGGCAAGCAACCGCGAGACGCTGGGGCTGATCGCCGTCGAGCGGCTGCCGTTCTTCGCGCTGAACCAGGAGAACCTGCAGCTGCTGACCGTGCTGCTGGGCTACTACGCAGACGGCCTGCGCACCCGCAGCCTGATCCGCGGGATCATGGCGCTGCGCGCCGACTGCCCGATCGAGTTCGCGCTCGAACTGGTGCGGCTGCACACGCTCAAGCGCCAGGCCGACATCGAATCGGCGCTGGTCGCGTTCGTGCTCCCCCGCAGCAGCGAGACCCAGAACCTGGCCGGGCAGATGCGCCGGATGCCGCGCAGCCTCGACATGGTGTGGGAAGTCGAGACGCCGCGCCACGTGGTGATGGTGAACCTGCTGGCGCTGTCCGGCCCGGCCGCAGTCGAGGGCTTCCTGTCGCGCATCGAGTCGCTGCTGCGGGCGCAGTTCGAGACCGACTTCTCCCAGTCTCACGTCGCCGTGCAGGTCGCGATGCTGACCGACGCCGAAGTCGAGTGGACGCTGGACGACCTGCTCGTGCGCTGCCATGTGCCGGCCACGACGACGCCGACCGTGGCGCCGGCGGCTGCCTCCGCGCCCGCGCAGACCTGAGGCGCCGCGCCGATGTCCGTGCTGCTGCCGCTGAGCCTGAACCTGGAGCTTCTATCGCTGCTGCTGATCGTCGCCGGATCCCGCGAGTCGGCGGTGCTCTGGGGATTCTTCGGCGTGCACGCCGGCGCGAGCGCGATCCTCGCGCCGCTTCTGTGGCGCACGCTGCCGACCGCGATGCGCCAGCCGCGCGGACCCGCGATCGCGACGTTGTTCACGCTGAACCTGTTCGTGCCGACGCTGCTGCTGTGGCTGCGGCTCGCGATCTGGATCGGCCAGCGCTGGTCGCGGCCGCGCCAGCACGACGCGATCGAACTGGTCGAAGCGCCCGAGTTCACCGCCACCCGCGAGCGCGACGCGCCCGGCGTTCGCGCCGGGCAGATCCGCGCCAGGCTGACCAGCGCCGAGGCGCCGGCGGCTGCGCGGCTGTCGGCGCTGCTGTCGATCCAGGACGCGCCGGGGCGGATCACGTCGGAGATCCTTCGCAAGCTGCTGGCCGACCCGTTCGAGGACATCCGCCTGCTTGCGTACGGCATGATCGACGCGAAGGAGAAGGCGATCAGCCAGCGGATCCTGGCCGAGCAGGCGGCGCTCGCGGCGACGCACGACGCGCGGCTGCCCGCCGCCGACGTGGCGCAGCGGCGCCACGACGCCCACAAGCGCCTGGCCGAGCTGAACTGGGAACTCGTCTACCAGATGCTGGTGCAGGGCGACCTGCGCCGATTCACCGCGCGGGCGGCGTGGGACCACGCGCAGGCGGCGCTCGCGCTTCAGCCCGACGACGCCGGCATGTGCTACCTGCTGGGGCGAATCGGACTCGAGGCCGACGAGGCCGCGCAGGGCGAGGCCGCGATGCAGGCGGCCGGCGAGCGCGGCTTTCCCGCCGAGCGCCTGATCCCGTGGCTGGCCGAATACGCGTTCCGCAGCCGCCGCTACGCGGACGTGCGCACCCTGTTCGCGCAGCTGGCCACGCCGCCCGGGGCGATGCGCACGGCCGCGTCCTACCAGTACTGGAAGTACTGAGTGGTGCCGCTCGCGGGGGTCGCCACGTGACGCAGGCCGCACTGCCGCGAGCCGATTCGGTCGACGTGATGCTGCTGCTCGAGGGCACGTTCCCCTACGTCTCGGGCGGCGTGTCGAGCTGGGTCAACCAGATCGTGCGGGGCTTTCCCGAGCACCGCTTCGGGGCGGTGTTCATCGGCAGCCGCCCCGAGGACTACGGCGACATGCGCTACGCGCTGCCCGAGAACTTCGTGCACCTGCAGGTCCACTACGTGCACGACTTCCACGATGTGCCAGCCGCCGCGAGCCATCGCGGCAGCGCGCGTGCGTTCGCGATCAACGACCGGCTGCACGCCGCGCTGCGACGCACGCGGATGCAGCGCGACGCGCTGGCCGGCAGCCGCGAGGCCGGCGAGCTGATGAAGGAGGTCATCCCGCTGCTGTCGGACGGCGCCGCGCTGTCCGAGCGGGCCTTCCTGTACAGCGAGCGCTCGTGGGAGTTCGTCACCGAGAACTACCGCCGCTACTGCACGGACCCTTCGTTCGTCGACTACTTCTGGACGGTGCGGATCATGCACTCCCCGATCTGGATGCTGGCGCGCATCGCCGAGGACCTGATCCCGGCGGGCTGCTACCACAGCATCTCGACCGGCTACGCGGGGCTGCTCGGTGCGCTGCTCAGGCATCGCAGCGGCCGCCCGCTGCTGCTTTCGGAGCACGGCATCTACACCAAGGAGCGCAAGATCGACCTGTTCCAGAGCACCTGGATCGCGGACAACCGCGGGGTGTTCGACAAGGACCCGTCGCAGGTCGCGTACTTCCGCGAAATGTGGGTCCGCTTCTTCGAGACGATCGGGAGAATCTGCTACGACGCGTCGGACCGGATCGTCGCGCTGTACGAGGCGAACCGGCAACGCCAGATCGTCGACGGCGCGCCCCCGGAACGCACGTCCAACATCGCCAACGGCATCAACCTGCCGCGGCTGTCGGCGCTGCGCGCGCAGCGCGGCGACGATCCGCCGCCGGTGCTGTGCCTGATCGGACGGGTCGTGCCGATCAAGGACGTCAAGACCTTCATCCGCGCGATGCGCACCGTGGTCGACCGACTGCCGGGCGCCCAGGCGTGGATCGCCGGCCCCGAGGACGAGGATCCGTCGTACGCACACGAGTGCCACGCGATCGCGGCCGGTCTGGGCCTGCAGGACGCGGTCCGTTTCCTCGGCTTCCAGAAGATCGACGACATCCTGCCCAAGGTCGGGCTGGTGGTGCTCAGCTCGATCAGCGAGGCGCTGCCGCTGGTGCTGCTCGAGGGCTTCGCGGCCGGCGTGCCGGCCGTGGCGACCGACGTCGGATCGTGCCGCCAGCTGATCTTCGGGCTTGCCGGCGACGACGAGCGGATCGGCGCGGCCGGGGACGTCGTGCGCATCGCCGATCCCGAGGCGCTCGCGCAGGCGGCGCTGCGCCTGCTGACCGACCCCGCCGCGTGGCGGCTTGCGCAGCGTGCCGGCATCGAGCGCGTCGAGCGCTACTACACGCAGGACATGATGTTCTCGCGCTACCGCGACCTCTACCAGTGGGCGCTCGCGCACGAGGCCACGCCGGCCGCCGGCGACGCCGGCCGCTGACCCGGACCCCGCCCCCATGGCCGGCATCGGATTCGAGCTTCGCAAGCTGCTGCAGCGCGATTCGCTGCTGTCGCTGGTGCGCGCCTATGCCTACGCGGGGCTGATCAGCTCCGGGCCCTGGGTGCTGTCGATCATCGGGATGCTGCTGATCGGCTTCCTGAGTTTCTCGGTCGTCGTGCCCGACTTCCTGGTCACGCAGTTCCAGGTCACGGTGACCAGCCTGATCGCCTGGAGCCTGATCCTGACCGGCACGTTCCAGCTCGCGTTCACGCGGTTCGTCGCGGACCGCCTGTTCGAGCACCGCACCGAGGTCATCGTCCCGAACTACCACGCGGTGCTGCTGACCGTTGCCGTGCTGGCGGGCACCTCTGGGCTGGCCGCGGTGGCGTTCCTGTTCCCGGACCAGACCGTGCTGTACCGCGTGCTGACGCTGGCGGCGTTCGTGCTGCTGTCGCTGATCTGGATCGCGACGGTGTTCCTGTCCGGCATGAAGCAGTACAAGGCGATCGTGCTGCTGTACCTGTTCGGCTACGGCACGACGGTGCTGTCGGCGATGGTGCTGCGCGGGCTCGGCCTGGAGGGCCTGCTGGCCGGGTTCGTGCTCGGCCAGACGCTGCTGTTCCTCGGCATGCAGGCGCTGATCGTCCGCGACTTCCCCGTACCCCGCTTCCTGTCGTTCGAGGTCTACGACAAGCGCCTGCGCTACCCGACCCTGGCGTGGATCGGCCTGCTGTTCAACCTTGGGGTGTGGGTCGACAAGTTCATCTTCTGGTACTGGCCCCCGACGTCGCAGGCCGTCATCGGCCCCCTGCGCGCGTCGATCATCTACGACCTGCCGGTGTTCATGGCCTACCTGTCCATCATCCCCGGCATGGCCGTGTTCCTGGTGCGCATCGAGACCGACTTCGTCGAGCACTACGACGGCTTCTACAGCGCCGTGCGCGGCGGTGGCTCGCTGGCGGCGATCGAGCGCCACCGCAACGGCATGGTCGCGACGGTGCGCACGGGTCTGTTCGAGATGATGAAGATCCAGGCGATCGCCGTGCTGCTGCTGTTCGTCGTCGGCGAGCGGCTGCTGCGATGGCTGCAGATCTCCGACCTGTACCTGCCGCTGTTCTATGTCCAGACGATCGCCGCCGGACTGCAGGTGCTGTTCCTGTCGGTGCTGACCGTGTACTTCTATCTCGACAAGCGCCGGGTGGTGCTGGGGCTGTGCGTCCTGTTCGTGCTGACCAACGCGGCGCTGACCGTGCTGTCGCTGCAGCTCGGCCCCGCAACCTTCGGCTACGGGTTCGCGCTGTCGCTGCTGCTGGTCGTGGCGACCGGCTTCGTCGCGCTCGCGCGGACGTTCTCGCGGCTGGAGTACTCGACCTTCATGCTGCAATGACCGCCGCGGCGGACCCCACCCCGCCGAGCGCCGCGATCACCTTCTCGACGTCCAGCGGCTTGATCCAGAAGCCCGACAGTCCGAGGTCGCCGACGCGCGCGGCGTTCTCGGCGGACGCATCGGCCGAGACGAGGACCACCGGGGTCGCCGCCAGCGCCGGATCGCGCCTCATCGCCAGGAAGGTCTCGACGCCGCTCGCACCGGGCAGGTCGTTGTCCATCAGCACCAGGTCCGGCGCAAATTCGCGTGCCCGTGCCAGGGCTTCCTCGCCGCTGTCGGCCAGGCTCAGTTCGAGCCCCGGGACCTGCTGCGCGATCTGCTGCATCAGCACCGCGTTGAGGCGGTTGTCCTCGACGTACAGCACGCGCCGCGGATGCGCCGGCAGTGCGGGGATCGGACCGCAGGCCGGCGGCGGCGCCGACGGCGTGCCCACGGCGTCGGCTTCGCACCCGGCGTGGGCTTCGCACGCATCGGCGGCCGACACCCCGCCCCAGGGCACGGCGCGCACCGCGCCGCGGTCCGCGCCTGCGCCGTCCCCGGGCTGTGCGTCGGACCGCACGGGCGCCTCGGGCGTGCCCGCCGGCAGGTGCACGGCGAACGTACTGCCGGCCCCAAGCGTGGTCTCGACGTCGATCTCGCCGCCCATCGCCCGGGCCAGCCCCTGTGCGATGGCCAGTCCGAGCCCCAGCCCCTCGACCTCGTGCGCGTGCTCGCCTTCGAGCTGAACGATCCGCTCGAACGGCAGGAAGATCCGCTTGGCCTGCTCCGGCGTCAGCCCGGGGCCCGTGTCGATGACGAGGACGCTGACGAACCCCGGGACCCGGTCCTCGATCACCTCGAGGCGCACGCGCCCCTGCGGCCGGTTGTACTTGATCGCATTCGTCAGCAGGTTCAGCACGATCTGTCGCAGCCGCGTCTCGTCGGCCCGCACGAAGGCCTGCGTCGGCACGGCGGCCAGCTCCAGCGCAACGCCGCGCGCGGCCGCCTGCGGCGCGACCATGCGCAGGCTGTCGCGCAGCGCCCGCGCCACCGGCACCGATTCGAGGTGCAGCGACAGCCGGCCGCTGTCGACCTGCGCCATGTCGAGCAGGTCGTCGAGCAGCACGCCGAGGTGGTCGCTGGCCGACACGATGTGCGCGAGCAGTCCCCCCTGCGCGGGCGCTTCCCGGGCGCCTTCCTCGCGCTGGAGCACCTGCGCGAGACCCTTGATCGAGTTCAGCGGCGTTCGCAGTTCGTGGCCCACCCGGGACAGGAACTCCGACTTGGTCCGGTTGGCGAGCTCGGCGGCTTCCTTGAGCCGTGCGGCCTCCTCGACCTGGCGCTGCGCGGTGACGTCGCGGGCGACCCCCAGCAGGCGCCGCGGGAAGCCGTCGTGAGCCGGCTGAACGACCGCGCGGATGACCAAGGTTCGAAGCCGCCCGTCTTCCTCGACCACGACCTCCTCGTCGAGCCGGTCGATCTCGCCGTTCCACAAGGCACGGTAGCGCGCCTCGACGCGTTTGCGATCGACCGAGGCCAGTTGCTCGAGCCGCTGCGAAAAACGCATCGAAGGCGAGGGCCGGCCCGACGCGTACGGCCCGCGCTCGCTGAGCACCCGGTCGTCGTCGAGGTTGGCTTCCCAGCTCCAGACCCCGGCGATGTCCATTGCGAGCTGCAGCCGCCGCGCCGACGCCTCACTTTCGTCGTGGCTGGCGCGCATCTCGGTGATGTCCAGCGCGACCGTCAGGCAGGACCCGTCCGACAGCAGCGTGTCGCGTCCCAGGAAATCGCGCCCGGCAATGCGGGCCTGGAACGGAACCGCGGATCGGCCGCGCTGCGCGAGCCGCTCGGCAATCCATTGCGCCTCGCGCCCCTGTGCCTCCACGATGCGGCCCGCGCCGACCAGTGCCCTCAGATAGTCCTCGTAGGTGCGCGGCACATCGCCCTGGGGATCGGCCAGGCCCACCTCGCGCCAGCGCCGGTTGGTCAGCACGATCCGGTCCTGCGCGTCGGTGAGCACGACGGTCTCGTCGAGCGCCTCGATGGCGTCCCTGAGTCGGGCGTCGGCCGCATCGGCCCGCCTGCGCGCCGACTCCAGCGCGGTGACGTCGCGGGCCACGCCTCGATAGCCGCGGAACACGCCGCCGCGACCGAACACGGGCACCCCGCTCTTGCGGATCAGGCGCGGGCCCGCGCTCGACTGCCGCGTGACCACCAGGTCCCGGAAGGCCTCGTGCCGCCGGATCGCGAGCAGCGCCGCGCGGGTCGGTCCGCCCCCGTCCTGGCCCGGCGGTACCGGCGCCGACAGCCCGTCGGTGATCGCGTGCCCGACGTACCGGTCGGGCTCGGTGCCCAGCACCGACCGGACGTTGTCGGAAACCCACGACACGCGCAGGCCGCGACTCTCCCAGATCCAGTCGCTCGAGGCCTTCAGAAAGTCGCCGAAACGGCGCTCGATGGCGTCGAAGCGGCGCGCGCGCGCAGCGTCCCCGAGCAGCCGCCCCACGGGCGCGGCCAAGCCCGCCAGCGCGCTTCGCTGCGCGGGATCCAGTGCGCGCGGTGCCCGATCGAACACGCACAGCGCCCCGGCCGGCCGGTCGTCGATCACAAGGCGCACGCCCGCGCAGAAACGCACGCCGGGGTCGCCGGCGACCAGCGGGTTGTCGCGAAACCGCTCGTCGAACCCCAGCTCGGCGAGCTCGAACACCCCCGCGTGACCCACGGCGTGTGCAAAGAACGCCAGCGCGCCCGGGGCTTCGCCCGGTGGCTCGAATCCGACGGCGGCCTTGCAGCCGACGCGGTCGCGATCGAGCAGCAGGATCAGCGCGATCGGGCAGTGCGTGAGTTGCGCCGCCAGCTGCGCCAGGTGGTGCAGAGCCTCGTCGCGTGGACGGGAGGGATCGATCATCGGATGCGACACCGTGCCGCAGCAGCCGCTTGGGCGTTGCGGCCACTGTAGCGGCAGCCGCGTGCGATGGCCATCATCCATTCAGGTGTCGTCGCGCAATCCTTGATCGCCATCAAGTCAACGGCTGGCGGCGCGATGCGCGGTCGGGCGCGGCGCGTCGCGGGGCGCGGCAGCCCAGTGCCCGAGAAAGCGATCGAGCGCCGGCGCGGCGCGGTCGGCCCGCCACGCCAGCGCGACGTCGACCTGCGGCACGCGTCCGGCGGGTTGCCGGTACACGACACCCTCCCGGCGCAGGTGGCGCAGGCTGGCCGGCACCACCGCCATGCCCAGGCCTGCCGCGACGAGGCTGACGATCGTCTGCATCTGGATCGCCTGCTGCCCGATGACGGGCGTCAGACCGGCGCGCGTGAACATGCCCACGATCGCGTCGTGCAGCCCGGGCGCCTTGTCGCGGGGAAAGATCAGCAGCGGCAGGTCGGACACGACGGCCAGCCGAACCGGTCCCTCGGTGTCGCAGCGCGCGCGCGCCTCGCGAGCGGGCAGCGCGAGCACCAGCGGCTCGCGCAGCACGCGCCGCCACGCCAGCCCCGTGGGCACGGGCGGCAGCACGAACCCCGCGTCCAGGCTGCCGTCGGCCAGTTCCGCGAACTGCGCGTCACTGGTCATTTCGCTCAGCGACAGGCCGATCGCGGGGTGGCGCGCGCGGAACTCGCGGATGCCCGCCGGCAGGAAGCTGTACTCCGCCGGCGTCACGAACCCGATCCGCAGCGCCC
>CAYGZN010000064.1:0-9273 GCA_964354355.1 uncultured Burkholderiaceae bacterium
CGGCCGCCAGGCGGCGCTGGGCGACGCGCTGGCCGCGCTGCTCGAAGCGAACGGCTGGCAGGTCACTCGCGAGTTCTACTACAACGACGCGGGCGCGCAGATCGACAACCTCGCGCGCTCGGTCCAGGCGCGTGCCCTGGGCATCGAGCCCGACGACCCGCGCTTCCCGCCGGACGGCTATCGCGGCGAATACATCCGCGACATCGCCGCCGACTACATGGCGGGTCGCACCGTTGCGGCCGAGCGGGTCGCGCCGGTCACCGGTCGTGCCGACCCGCAGGACCTCGAGGCGATCCGCGCGTTCGCCGTCGCCTGCCTTCGCCACGAGCAGGACCTGGACCTGCAGGCCTTCGGCGTGCGATTCGATGCGTATTACCTCGAGTCCTCGCTGTACACCGAAGGCAAGGTCGCGGCCGCCGTGGAAGGCCTGACGCGAACGGGCAGGACCTATGAGCTCGACGGTGCGCTGTGGCTGCGCAGCACCGACTACGGCGACGACAAGGACCGCGTGATGCGCAAGTCCGACGGCGGCTACACGTACTTCGTGCCCGACGTCGCCTATCACGTCACCAAGTGGGGGCGTGGCTTCGGCAAGGTCATCAACGTGCAGGGCTCGGATCACCACGGCACGATCGCGCGCGTGCGCGCCGGGCTGCAGGCGCTCGATGTCGGCATCCCGCCCGGGTATCCGGACTACGTGCTGCACAAGATGGTCACCGTGATGAAAGGCGGCGAGGAGGTCAAGATCTCCAAGCGCGCCGGGGCCTACGTGACCCTGCGCGACCTGATCGACTGGTCCGGCGGCGGTGACCCGGTGCGCGGGCGCGACGCCGTCCGTTTCTTCCTCACCTCCCGCAGGGCCGACTCGGAGTTCGTGTTCGACGTGGACTTGGCGCTGTCGCGATCCGACGAGAACCCGGTCTACTACGTGCAGTACGCGCACGCGCGGATCTGTTCGGTACTGGCGCAGGCCGGCGGCGAGTCCGCGCCGGCGGGCCCCGGCCCGACGCCGGCGGACGCCGACCTGGCCCGGCTCGACGGCGCGCGCGAATACGCGCTGATGGCCCGGCTGGCGCAGTTCCCCGACCTGGTCCACGACGCAGCCGCCGACCTGGCGCCGCACGCGGTCGCCTTCTACCTGAAGGACTTGGCCGCCGAGTTTCACGGTTACTATAACGCCGAGCGCTTTCTGGTCGACGATCCGGCGCTGCGCGCCGCAAGGCTCGCCCTGCTGGTCGCCACGCGCCAGGTGCTGCGCAATGGGCTGTCGCTGATCGGGGTCAGCGCCCCGGAACGCATGTGAGGCCGAGGAGGCCGCGGTGTCTGCACTGAATCATCGACGCGGGTCGGCCGGCAACACGCTGGTGGGGATCCTGCTGGGACTGCTGGTCGGGCTGGCCATTGCCGTGGTCGCGGCCGTGTACATGACCCGTTCGTCGGTCCCGTTCATCAACAAGGCGCCGCGCGGCAGCGACAAGGCGTCCGAGGCCGCTCGCAACGGCGCCGACCTGCCCGACCCGAACCGGCCGCTGTCGTCGCGCGCGCGGTCCGGTGTGCCGGGTGCCGAGGCGCCTGCGGGCGGCCTGGCATCCGGCACGCCGGGGCCGTCGCCGTCTTCCGCGCCGCCGACCGCGGCAGGCGCCGCGCCGGGGTCGGCAGGGGCGCCGGGGTCAGCCGGCGCGCCCGCCGCAGCGGGGCGGGGCACGACGCCGGGCCCGGTGGCTAGCGCGCCGGCGTCGGCAGCGGGGTCCGCTGGCGAGCCGTCGGACAAGGCGGCCTACCTGCTGCAGGCGGGGGCATTCAAGGGCCAGGAAGACGCCGACAACATGAAGGCCAAGCTCGCGCTGATCGGCTTCGAGGCGCGGATCGTCACGGCCGAGGTCAACGGCACCACGTTCTACCGCGTTCGGGTGGGGCCCTACGCGCAGCTCGAGGACATGAACAAGGTGCGCTCGCGGCTCGCCGAAAACGGGATCGAAGCGTCGGTCGTCCGACAAAGATGAGGAACCATTGATGCAACACATGCGACGTGAACTCGTGCGCGCGATCGGACTGGCCGCAGTGGCCGGCCCGGCGCTGGCACAGCAGGCCAAGGCCCCGGCCGAAGGCTTCGAGTACAAGGCGATCAAGCCGACCCAGCCCACCGATGCCCCCGCCGGCAAGGTCGAGGTCGTCGAGTTCTTCTGGTACGGCTGCCCGCACTGCAACGTGCTCGAGCCGGCGCTGAAGGACTGGGTCAAGCGGCTGCCGCCCGACGTTTCGTTCCGCAAGGTCCACGTGCCCTTCCAGGTGCAGGCGCACCAGCAGCTGTTCTATACGCTGGAGACGCTGGGCAAGTCCGACGAGCTGGGCGACAAGGTGTTCGCCGCGATCCACACCGATCGCCAGCGGCTCGACACGCCCGAGGCGATGGCGGACCTGGTCTCGCGTTACGGCGTCGATCGCAAGCAGTTCCTCGACACCTACGCCTCGTTCGGCGTGCGCACGAAGATGCAGCGCGCGACCCAGCTGGCGGCGGGCTACCAGATCGACGGAGTGCCCGCGTTCGGCGTTGCCGGCAAGTACATGACGGCCCCGTCGATGGTCGGCTCCAACGCCGCGGCGCTTCGCCTCGTCGAGCAGCTCGTCGATCGCGAGCGCAAGGGCGGCTGACCGCGCGGCGCCGGGCCACGTGCGCCGGGGGTGGTGTCCGCCACGCAAGGCACGCGGGGCACCCCGCAAGGCACGCACGTGAGGATCGTCAGCCTGGTGCCGAGCCTGACCGAGTTGCTGTTCTCGCTTGGACTCGACGATCAGGTGGTGGGCCGCACGGGCTTCTGCGTGCATCCGCGCGAGCGCGTGCGTGCGGTGCCCAAGGTCGGGGGCACCAAGACGGTCGACGTCGCGCGTGTGCGCGCGCTGGCGCCCACGCACCTGGTCGTGAACGTCGACGAGAACGACAAGCCGACGGTCGATGCGCTGGCCGCGTTCGTGCCGAACGTCGTCGTCACGCACCCGCTGACCGTCGACGACAACTTCGCGCTGTACCGGCAGTTCGGTGACGCCTTCGGTCGACCGCTGCAGGCCGCCCGTCTGTCGGAAGTGTTGCGAAAAGCGTTGGATGCCGCGCGCGCACGACAATGGGCGCCAGTTCGGGTGGCCTACCTGATCTGGAAGGATCCGTGGATGACGGTTTCGCGCGACACGTACATTGCGAGCATGCTGGCCCAGGTCGGGATGACGTGCCTGTCGCCGCCCTCCGACCGCCGCTACCCGCAGATCGACTGGGCGTCGTTCCCGCCACAGGCGCTCGACGCCGTCCTCTTCTCCAGCGAGCCGTGGCGCTTTCGCGAGCGCGACCTGCGCGAGTTCGCGCACTCGCACGGCGTGCCCCAGCCGCGCTGCCAGCTGATCGACGGCGAGATGACGTCGTGGTACGGGTCTCGCGCGATAGCGGGGCTGCGCTATCTGACCGGGTTCCGCGACCGCCTCGACCGGGTGGCGCCGGCGGCGCAGTCGGCCGACGCCGGGCAGGCCGCCCAGGCCGCGAAGGCCGCGCAGCGAACGGGACCACCGAATTGAACGCCGACACCCGGCCCAGCAACGGAGCCCTCCGATGAGTGCAGGCTGCTCAGACGATCCCTCGCCGGTGCTGTCCGTCGCGCGCCGGGCGCTCGGCGGCCGATGGACGCTGCTGCCGCTGCTCGTGGCGGCCGGATGCAGCGGGCCGGCCGTGCTGCCCGACCCCGATGGACCCGGCAGCGCAGGCCGCACGGCAACGCCGCCGGGACCGCAGCCCGCCTCGCCCGCCGTTGCCACGCCTGCGCCGAAGCCGGCGCCCAAGCCTGCGGTGCGGGCCGCCCCGGCGCCGAGTGCCGCCCGTTCGGGCCGCTACTACATGGACGACGGCCCGGACGGCAATCCGCCGCTCAACCTGGACCTGACCCCCGACGCCCAGCCCCGGGCCGAGCCGCTGCACCCGCGCGCCAATCGCCCCTACGTCGTGTTCGGCAAGAGCTACGTGCCGAAGACGCAGATCGAAGCCCATCGCGAGCGCGGCGTGGCCTCGTGGTACGGCCGCAAGTTCCACGGCAGCAAGACCTCGACCGGCGAGGTCTACGACATGTACAGCATGACGGCCGCGCACCCGACGCTGCCGATCCCGAGCTATGCGCGGGTGACCAACCTGCGCAACGGGAAGACCGTGATCGTGCGGGTCAACGACCGCGGTCCGTTCCTGCACAGGCGCGTGATCGACCTGAGCTACACGGCGGCCTACAAGCTGGGCTACGTGAACCTGGGCAGCACCGAGGTCGACGTGGAGCTGATCCGCGTCGACGGCGTGGCCCCGCTGGCCATGCAGGCAGCCGTCAAGTCCGACGTGGCCGACCTCGCGGATGCCGCGGCGCAGGCCGACGCGGCACAGCCAGGCGACACCGTCGCGCTGCGCCTCACGTTCGAGACGATCGTCGTCGGCGAGCCCGGCCCGGATCGCAACGCGGCGGCGCCGGCGCCGAGCCCTTCCCCGGCCGCCGTGCCCTCGTCGGCCGCCGTGCCCCCGTCGGCCGCCGTGCCGGCCGCGGGCACCGGCTCGGTCTACCTGCAGCTCGGGGCCTTCGCGTCGCGCGACAACGCCGAAGCTGCGCGGGCCCGCTTCGCGCGCGAACTGGACTGGCTGCAGGCGCCCTTCGCCGTGCTGGCGCAGGGTTCGAGCTACAAGGTCCAGGTCGGACCGTGGCCGCGCCGCGAGGACGCCGGGATCGTCGCCGAGCGCATCGCCCGCGAGATGGATTTCCGGCCGTTGCCGGTGTTGCGCTGACCGGCCGCTCGCGAGCGCCACGCATGCGGCGCATCGACCTGCCGGGCGGGCACCGCGCGTCAGTCGCGCCCGCGCATCGCCAGCGCCCTGCGGTACAGGTCGTCGGCCGCCAGGCCGGTGATCCGGGCGGCGATGCGCGACGACTGCTTCGTCGGCAGCTCGTCGCACAGCACGCGCAGCACCGTCTCGACCTGCGCCTCGCTGGCGGACTGCGGCAGGGCCGCCTCGAAGACGAGCACGAACTCGCCGCGTCGCCGGTCGGGGTCGGCCTGCAGCCAGCCGGGCAGTTCGCCGGCCGTGCACCGGTGAACCTGCTCGAAACGCTTCGTCAGTTCGCGCCCGATCACGACGGTGCGCTGCGGCTCGAGGGCGTCGGCCAGGTCCGCGACGGTCTGCTCGATGCGGTGCGGCGATTCGTAGAGCACGACCGCGACGTCGCTGCCCGCCAGCGCGGCCAGCCGCTCGCGGCGCGCGGCGGGCCGGTGCGGCAGGAAGCCCTCGAAGCGGAAGCGGCCGTCGCTCAGCCCGGCGACCGACAGCAGCGTGGTGACCGCCGCCGGGCCCGGCACGGGGATCACCGGCAGCCCCGCCGCGTGCACGGCGGCCACGACGCGGGCTCCGGGGTCGCTGATGCCGGGGGTGCCCGCGTCGCTGGTCAGCGCCACGCGCTGGCCGGCCTGCAACATCCGCACGATGGTCTGCGCGCTGCGCGCTTCGTTGTGCGCGTGCGTCGACAGCAGTTGCGGATGCGCGCCGACGTGCGCCAGCAGCGTGCGGGCGACTCGCGTATCCTCGGCGGCGACGACGTCGACGTGTGTCAATACGTCGATTGCCCGAGCGCTGAGGTCCGAGAGATGGCCGATCGGCGTTGCCACTACATATAATCCGCTGGTCAATCCAGCGTTGCCGGCGTCTGCCGATTTCATGACTGTCCGCCGTTCCGTCGTTCGTGGTGTGGTGCTCGGTGCGTGCTGGCCGGCATTGTCTGCGCTTGCGCAGGGCACGGCAACCGAGGCGCCCAGGCGCGTGCGCATGGGCACCTCGGGCGTCGACGTCGCGCTGCTGGTGCCGCCGCAGAACGGCCCCTTCGCGCGCGCAACGGCCTCGGTCGTGGCGGGCGTGAAGGCGGCTCACGCACGGGACGGCGCCGGCATCCGGGTCGAGGTCATCGAGGTCGACGACCAGGCCGACGAGCTGGCGCTGATCTACAGCGAGCTGCGCGATCGCAACTTCTCGCTGGTGCTCGGCCCGATCACCCGCAACGGCGTGACGGCGCTGGCCGAGCTCGGTGCGGTCGCCGTGCCCACGCTGCTGCTGAACCAGCCCGATCGCGATCTGCTCCTGCCGGGTCGGCTGGTGGTCTTCAGCCTGGCGATCGAGTCCGAATCGCAGCAGGTCGCCCAACAGGCATTCGCGCAGACGACGGCCAAGGGGCTGAACCGGGCGCCGCGGGCGGCCATCGTGATGGTCGCCTCGCCGCTGGCGCGGCGCAGCGCGATCGCCTTCAGGCAGGCGTGGGACGCGCTCGGCGGCAGCGCGCGCGAGCCGGTCGAGTTCAGCGGCCCGCGCCCGCCGCGCGACCTGCGCGCACGCCTCGGTTCGCCGGCCCCGGACGTCGTGTTCCTCGCGATGAACGCCGAGCAGGCGAGTGTGATGCGCCAGTCGCTGGGCAGCGGCGTGGCGATCTTCGGCAGCTCGCTGATCAGCGCGGGCGGCGCGGCCTCGCAGGTCCGGCTGCCCGAGCTCGACGGCGTGCGCCTGCTCGACATGCCGTGGCAGATCGAGCCGGACAACGCCGCGGTGATGGCCTATCCGAAGGCGCCCGCAGGCTTCAACGTCGAAATGCAGAGGCTCTACGCGCTGGGAATCGACGCGTTTCGCATCGGCCAGCAGCTGCTGGCCGGCGGCGCGGCGTTCGAGCTGGACGGTGTGACCGGCCGGCTGCGCTACGACCCTGCGGCGGGGCCGCGCATCGAGCGCCTCGCCGTCCAGGCGGAGTACCGCAACGGCGTGCCGGTGCCCGCGGCGGTGCCCTGAACGCCTGCCCGCCACGCGGCGCGACGCAGCTTCGGGGCGCGCAGGCCGAGCACCGCGCCGAGGTCTATCTGTGTGAACGCGGCCTGAAGCTGTGCGCGCGCAACGTGCGCTATCGCGGTGGCGAGATCGACCTGGTGATGACCGACGGCGCCGAGTTCGTCTTCGTCGAGGTCCGTTCGCGCGCCAGCGCGCGGTTCGGCGGCGCGGCGGCCAGCGTCGACCTGCGCAAGCAGCGCCGGCTGGCGCTGGCCGCGCAGCTGTTCCTGTCGGGCCGGTTCGGCCCCAGGGCGTGGCCGGCGTGCCGTTTCGACGTCGTGGCCATCGAGGGCGAGCGCCTGCACTGGATCAGGGCCGCGTTCACGCCGATATAATCCGAGCCACCCGGCAGGTCCCTGCCCGGGACGTGGCCGAAGTGGAACGGGAGATGACATGCAACGACCCCTGAAGATCGCGACAGCCCTGGCGGTGCTCGCCTCGACCGTGTGGCTGACCGGGTGTGTCGGGCTCGCTGCGACCGGCGTGGCCGTCGGTGCGATGTCGGCGATGGACCGGCGCACCATCGGGGCCCAGACCGAGGACACGGAGATCGAGCTGCGCATGGCGGGCGGCCTGTCAGACGCCGTCAAGGGTGCCGGCAACGTGTCGATCACGAGCTTCAACCGGCGCGTGCTGCTGACCGGGCAGGTCCCCGACGAAGCCACCAAGGCCGCGGTGCAACGCCACGTCGCGAGCTATCCGCCGGTGCGGCAGGTCTACAACGAGCTCACCGTGGGCCCTGCGGCGTCGTTCTCCACCAAGAGCAGCGACAGCCTGATCACCACGCGCGTGAAGTCAGAGATCCTCAATCAGAAGGCACTCAGCGTCAACGCCGTCAAGGTCGTCACCGAGAGCGGCGTCGTCTTCCTGATGGGACTGGTCACCGAGCGCGAAGGACCGGCCTATGCCGGGGTGGCCTCGCGCGTGCCCGGGGTGACCCGCGTGGTCACGCTGTTCGAGTACATCACCGAAGACGAGCTCAAGCGCATCGTCTCGCAGTAGCGCGCACGCGGTGCACGCGCACGCCGCGCCGCCGCATTGGGCGCTGGCGCCCGACGCACTGCTGGCACGGCTCGATGCCGGGCCGGATGGGCTGACCCAGGCCGAGGCCGCCGCGCGGCTCGCGCGGGTGGGCCCCAACCTGCTGACCGAGCACACCGAGCGGGAGACGCTGCGCCTGCTGGCGCGGCAGCTGGCCAGTCCGCTGGTGCTGATCCTGGTCTTCGGCGCGATCGTGTCGCTGGTGCTGTCGGACTGGGTCGACGCGGCGATCGTCATCGTGATCGTCGTCGCCAGCTCGCTGCTGGGGTTCTGGCAGGAGCGGCGTGCCGCCTCGGCGGTCGCGGCGCTGCGCCAGCGACTGGCGCTGACCGTTCGCGTGCAGCGCGACGGCCGTACCCAGACGGTGCCGGCGGCGTCGATCGTGCCGGGCGACCTCGTGCTGCTGTCGGCCGGGAACCTCGTGCCGGCCGACGGCGTCGTGATCGACGCCCGCGACTTCCTGGTGGTCGAGTCCAGCCTGACCGGCGAGTCGTTCCCGGTCGAGAAGCGCCCGGGCGTGCTGCCCGTCGACACGCGCCAGGGCGCGCGGACGAACTCGGTCTTTCTGGGCACGTCGGTGCGCAGCGGCACGGCATCGGTGCTGGTCACCGGCACCGGGCGCGACACCGTGTACGGCGCGATCGCCACACGCGTCGAGGCCAGCGAGTCCGAGACCGAGTTCTCGCGGGGCGTGCGCCGCTTCGGTTACCTGCTGCTGCAGGTCATGGTCGTGATGGTGCTGTTCGTGCTGACCGTCAACCTGCTGCTGCATCGGCCGGTCGTCGACTCGCTGATGTTCGCGGTCGCGCTGGCCGTCGGACTGTCCCCGGAACTGCTGCCGGCGATCGTCAGCGTGACGCTGTCCAACGGGGCGCGCACGATGGCCGCGCGCGGGGTCATCGTGCGCCGGCTCGAGGCGATCGAGAACCTCGGTGCCATCGACGTGTTCTGCACCGACAAGACCGGCACGCTGACCGAGGGCGTGATCGAGCTGAGCCAGGCGCTCGATGCCGACGGACAGCCGTCGAAGGAAGTCCTGCGACTGGCGCACCTGAACGCGGCCTTCGAGACCGGCATCGAGAACCCGCTGGACGAGGCCGTCGTGGCCGCCGGCGCCCGCGAGGGCCTGGTCACCGCCGGCTACGCGAAGGTCGACGAGATCCCGTACGACTTCATCCGCAGGCGCCTGACGATCGTCGTGTCCCCGGACGCCGATCCGTCGCGCCACCTGATCGTCACCAAGGGGGCCTTCGACAACGTGCTGGCCGTCTGCACGACGGTTGCGTGCGCACCGTGCGATGCGCGCTCGGGCGATGCGCCGTCGGGCGATGCGCCCCTGCACGATGCGTCGGCGCACGTTC
>CAYGZN010000064.1:9373-11452 GCA_964354355.1 uncultured Burkholderiaceae bacterium
TCGGGCGATGCGCCGTCGGGCGATGCGCCCCTGCACGATGCGTCGGCGCACGTTCCGCGCTCGGGCGACGTGACCGCGGGCCACGCGCCGCTGGACGACGCGCAGCGGGCCCGCCTGCAGGCGTGGTTTCGCGAACGCGGCGAGCAAGGTTTCCGGGTGCTGGCGGTGGCCACGCGGCGGGTGACGGCCGCCACGCACTTCGGCCACGACGACGAGCGCGGGATGTGCCTGCAGGGGTTCCTGCTGTTCGTCGACCCGCCCAAGGCGGGGGCGGGTCAGGCGGTGCGCGACCTGGCGGCGCTGGGCATCCGGACCAAGGTGATCAGCGGCGACAACCGCCACGTCAGCGCGCACCTGGCGCGCGCGATCGGGCTCGATCCCGAAGGCATGCTGACGGGGCAGCAGCTGGCGAACCTGCGCGACGAGGCGCTGTGGCACCTGGCGGCGAAGACCGACCTGTTCGTCGAGGTCGACCCGCAACAGAAGGAGCGGATCGTGCGCGCACTGCAGCACTCGGGTCACGTGGTCGGGTACCTGGGCGACGGCATCAACGACGCGCCCGCGCTGCACGCGGCCGACGTCGGCATCTCGGTGGACGGCGCGGTCGAGGTCGCGCGCGACAGCGCCGACATCGTGCTGCTGCGCGCGGACCTGGACGTGCTGCGCGTGGGAATCGAGGAAGGCCGTCGCAGTTTCGCCAACACGCTGAAGTACATCTCGATCACCACCAGTGCGAACTTCGGCAACATGGTCAGCATGGCGCTGGCCACGCCGTTCCTGCCGTTCCTGCCGCTGGCCGCCAAGCAGATCCTGCTGAACAACTTCGTGTCCGACCTGCCCTCGATCGCGATCTCGACCGACGCGGTCGACGCGGACGCCACGCGGCGCGCGCAGCGCTGGGACGTCCGCGAGGTCCGCGCGTTCATGATCGTGTTCGGGCTGGTGAGCACGGTGTTCGACCTGCTGACGTTCGCGCTGCTGCGGGTGGTGTTCGACGCGGACGCGCCGACCTTCCAGACCGCGTGGTTCGTTGCGTCGCTGCTCACCGAGCTGGCGGTGGTGCTCGTGCTGCGCACCCGACTGCCCGCGTGGCGCAGCCGCCCGAGCCGCCTGCTGCTGTGGACGACGATCGCCGCTGCGGCCGCGGCGCTGGCGATGCCGTTCGCCGGCCCGCTGGCCGGCGCGTTCGGCTTCGTGCCGCTGCCCTTCGCGGTGCTGGGTGCGATGGTGCTGGTGGTGGTGGCCTACATCGCGGCGACCGAGTTCGCCAAGCGCCGCTTCTTCGCGCGCTGACCGCGAGCGCGGCGAGCAGCCAGCGCGCCGTCGGCGCCGGCCGCGCGACCCGATTCCGGCGCAACGCGATCGAGTCCCTCACCTCGGTCACCGGCGACCGTCAATCGGTCGGCCCGCGCGCCGGAGGGGGGAATCGCTAGGCTTCCAATCCGGGGCGCGCGTGGTCGCGCCGCTGGAGTCGCCGATGTCCGCTGGTCTGCTGTCGTTCCTGCTGGTGCTCGCCGTTCCGCTGCTCGGGGCGGTCGTGGTCTACAACCGCCTGGTCGGACTGCGCAACGAGTTCCGCAACGCGTTCGCGCAGATCGACGTGCAGCTCAAGCGACGCCACGACCTCGTGCCCGGCCTGGTCGAGGTGGCCCGCGCCTACCTGCGCCACGAGCGGCAGACACTCGAGGCGGTCACCGCTGCGCGACAGGGCGCGAGTGCCGCGCGCGCCTCGGCGGCCCAGCGCCCGACCGATGCCGCCGCAATCGCCAAACTCGACACCGCCGAGATCGCGCTGTCCGGCGCGATGTCGCGCTTCTTCGCGCTGGTCGAGCAGTATCCGGAGCTGAAGGCCGACGAGACGCTCGGTCGCCTGACCGAGGAGCTGACCGGCACCGAGAACCGGATCGGCTTCGCGCGGCAGGCCTTCAACGACGCGGTCACCGACTTCAACACCTCCGCCCAGCGCTTTCCGGCCAACGTGGTCGCGACGCTGTTCGGGTTCAGGGAGGCGGGCCTGCTGCGCGCGACGCGCACCGAGGCCGAGCGGCGCCCGGTCAGCGTCGCGCTCTGACGAGGGTC